>CAMPJN010000049.1 GCA_946886875.1 uncultured Pseudomonas sp. | reverse complement strand
CGAGCAGGTCGGCCTTGCCGGGGCCGATGGCGATATCGGCGCCGTTATGCAGGCGGATTTTCAGGTCGAGACGGTGCATGGGCTGATCGCAGCTAACCAGGGAGATGGCTGAGCAGCCTAAAGCCAGAGCAGGCTTAGCGGAAGTGCTGGGAGCGCGGCGCGATCAGGAAATCTGCCCGCAGCTTTGTTGGGCTTCGCGGCGCTCAGCGCCAACCTACGGAGCATGGAAACCCGAAGCGCCGCGGATTGTGCTGGTGCTTATTCGAACTGTGGACCGCGCTTTTTCGTAGGGTGGACATAGCGGAGCTTTGTCCACCGCTGGAACGCACAAGGGCGGACAGCCTTCGCCGTCCGCCCTGCACCATTCTTTGTCGGGCCTATATCCGCCCCATCAGCAACAGCACCAGCACTATGATCAGCACCACGCCCAAGCCACCGGTTGGGCCGTAACCCCAGCTGCGGCTGTGCGGCCAGGTTGGAATGGCACCAACCAACAACAGGACCAGAACGATCAGCAGTATGGTTCCCAAGCTCATGTGATTCTCCTCGATGAGTAGCTTCAGCGCGCCGGGATTCGGGGTCGTGGTTACTCTCCCGGCCCTTGCATCGCTGGCGACATAACCTTTGACTGCCCGCGAGAAGAGAAAGTGCCAGCGGTAAATTTGCGTGGCCCTGCTAGCGCCTATCCAGCAATTCCGGGGGCAGGAGTGCGACGGCCAGCAATCCCGCCTAAGCGCGCTAGCGCACCGACGCCACCTCTACCCCGCCCCCAGGATGGTTCGTTTACCTGCTGCCGCCGTATGGACATCCGCCTGGTTGTCATAGACAGGCGAGCGCTCAGCCAGCAGGGCCTTTTTCACACAGGAGCAACACCATGAGCCATTTCCAACGTTTGAAGCTCGCAAGCGCTATCGGCTTGACCCTCGCGCTCATCAGCGGCGGGGCTGCCGCAGCAACCATCGGCCAAACACTCAGCGATGCCCGCCAGGAAACGCAGATATGGACCACCTATGCGCTGAGCCGCCATCTGCGCGCCAACGACCTCAAGGTGTCGGTGCGTGACGGCAAGGCCACCTTGTCCGGCAAGGTCGACGACGATGTGAACAAGGCGCTGGCCAAGGAAATCGCTTTGGGCGTCGACGGCATCAAGCAGGTGGACAATCAGATTCTGGTCGAATCCGATTATGTGCCGGCCAAACCCGCCACCCGCAGTTATGGTGAGGTCATCGACGACGCCAGCATCAGCGCCACGGTCAAGTCGAAACTGCTCTGGGGCAAGTCCACCGAAGGCCTGGCTACCGAAGTCGAGACCCGCGGGGGCACTGTCACTCTCAAAGGTACCGCCGACAACGGTGCAGCCAAGGAGCTGGCCGGACGCATGGCGATGAACACCCGCGGCGTGGTCGCGGTGGATAACCAACTGCAAGTCAAATCGGGTAAGCCAAGCGTTGCCGACAGCGCCAAAAGCGCGGCAGTCGACGCCGAACGTGGCATCACCGACAGCTGGATCACCACCAAGGTGAAATCCACCTTGCTCTATTCCAGCAACGTGGAAGGTTCTGCCATCGAGGTCAACACCAAGAGTGGCGTGGTCAGCCTGAGCGGCAAGCTCAGCAGCGAAGCCGAACGCGCCCTGGCGGTGGAATTGGCGCAGAACGTGCGCGGGGTAAGGAGTGTCCAAACCAAAGGCCTGACGTTGTAGCGCCTTCAGCCATCGCCTCGGCAATGCTGCGTAACCGGGAAACCGGCCCGCGCAGCATTCCACCTGAGTAGCTCTCGCAACACAACCGCCAGGCTCCCAGTCAATTACCCGCTCGCCTCCAAGCGCCCGGGAGGATGCCCTATGAAACTGCGCAATCAGTGGCTTCGGGCGAGCATCGCGGCGGCACTCTGCCTGATACTCGCAGCCTGTAGTTCTTTGCCCAAACTCAACCCGGACATGGCCCACCCCGATGCCGCGCCGGTACAACTCGACGGCCCCCACGGGCCGCTATCGGCCGCGCACAGCAAGGCCATTCTCAAACGCCTCAAGGCCAGCGGCGGCGACACCCGTATCTTCGATCTGCACCTGGCGGTGGAGGAATCCATCGTCGGCAGCCCGCTAAGCACCGGCAACAGAATCGAACTGCTGCAGGACGGCCCCGATACCTATGGGGCGATGATCGAGGCGATCGAGGGCGCGCGCGACCATATCAACCTGGAAACCTACATCCTCGACGACGATGAGGTCGGCCGGCGCTTCGCCGACGCCCTGATCGCCAAGCAGCGCGCGGGCGTGCAGGTCAACCTGATCCACGACAGTGTCGGCACCCTCTATACGCCGCGGTCGTTCTTCAAGCGTTTGACCGACGCCGGCGTGCAGGTACGCGAGTTCAACCCGGTCAACCCGCTGACGGCCAAGGCCGGTTGGCAGGTCAACCAACGCGACCACCGCAAGCTATTGGTGGTCGACGGGCGCACCGCCTTTCTCGGCGGGGTGAATATCAGCAGCGTCTACTCGGGCAGCTCATCCAAGCCCTTTACTCAGGAGCCCGTGGACAACGCCGTGCTGCCCTGGCGCGACACCCATTTGCAGCTCCAAGGCCCGGTGGTCGCCGAACTGCAGAAGCTGTTCATCGAAACCTGGGACAAGCAGGAAGGCGAACCGCTCGCCCCGCGCGATTATTTCCCCCATGCCGAACAGCGCGGCAACGAGGTGGTGCGCGCCATTGGCAGCTCACCGGACGATCCCTACAGCATGATCTACGTCACCCTGATCTCGGCGCTGCGTAGCGCGCAAAGCGAGATCTGGCTGTCCAACGCCTATTTCGTTCCCGACCCGCAATTGCTCGCCGCGCTCAAGGATGCGGCGATGCGCGGCGTCGACGTGCGCCTGCTGCTGCCCAGCAGCACCGATTCATGGCTGGTGTTCCATGCCGGACGCGCTTACTACCACGAACTGCTGGAGGCCGGGGTCAAAATCTACGAGCGCCGCGATGCCCTGCTGCACACCAAGACCGCGGTGATCGATGGGGTCTGGTCGACCATCGGCTCGACCAATCTCGACTGGCGCAGCTTTCTGCACAATCAGGAGGTCAACGCGGTGATTCTCGGCAACGGCTTCGGCGCCAAGATGCGCGCGGCCTTTCTCGCCGACCTGAAAAAATCCAACGCCATCACCCTGGGCAATTGGCGCCGGCGGCCGTGGCGCGACCGCGGCAAGGAACGGCTCGCGCGCCTTTGGGAATACTGGCTGTGAAAGCCGGCGGTTGGTTGACGGCTTTTCTGCTGCTGGCGCTATCGACGCTGCCCGCCCAGGCGCGGGACGCCGCCGAGGCACTGCGCGCGCGCCACCAACAGTTGCGCGCGCAACTGGCCGACAACCCCTTTCAACGCCCACTGCATCTGCAGTCCAAACAAAGCGCGGAACGCCTGCAGGGCGATATCTATGCCGTGCTGGATCAGCCCTATGCCCTGGTCGGCCCAGCGTTGCAGGGCGGCGAGCACTGGTGCGACATCCTCATCCTGCACCTCAATGTGAAGCGCTGCCTGGCCTCGGCGGACAAGCGTGGCGAGCTGTTGCGCATTCATATCGGACGTAAATTCGAACAGCCGCTGGAGGATGCCCATCTGTTCGAATTCGCCTACCGGGTGGCGGCGTCCAGCCCAGACTATCTGCAAGTACAGCTGAACGCCGAGGAAGGCCCGCTGGGTACCAGCCGTTACCGTATCGACCTGCAGGCGGTGGCGCTCGACGACCAGCGCAGCTTCCTGCACCTGTCCTACTCCTATGCCTACGGCCTGTCGGCGAGCCTGGCGATGCGTGGCTACCTGGTCAGCCTAGGCCGCGACAAACGTGGCTTCAGCATCCTCGGGCAGGACCGGCGGGGCCAGCCAATCTATATCGGCGGCATGCGCGGCGTCGTCGAGCGCAACACCATGCGTTATTACCTGGCGGTCGAAGCCTACCTCAGCGCGCTCTCGGCACCGCCGGCCGAGCGCGTCGAGAAGCGCCTGGCGCACTGGCAGAACGCGGTCGAACGCTACCCGCAGCTGCACGAACTGGAGCCCGAGCAATACCTGCGGATGAAGCGCAAGGAAATCCGCCGCCAGCAAAGCGCGAGCGCGGCGAACTGAAAGGCTGTCGGGTCAAGAGCTCAAGGAGGATAGCAATTGACTGCAAATTGTAGGTTGGCGCTGAGGAACGAAGCCCAACAAAATCAGCACGTTGAGCTTCGCCTAGCTCAGCCAGCGCGGCCCGCTGCCTGCAACAGCTAACGGCTAGGTTGCCAACTGAATCGGTTTATTCGCCCAGCGCCGCGTCGACGATCTGCTGCGCCTCGCCGAGAATCCGTTGCAGGTGCGCTTCGTCGCGGTAGCTTTCGGCGTAGATCTTGTAGATATCCTCGGTGCCCGATGGCCGCGCGGCGAACCAGCCGCCTTCGCTGATCACCTTGATACCGCCGATGGACGCGCCGTTGCCCGGCGCCTTGTCGAGCACCTGAACGATGGCATCGCCGGCCAACTGGCTGCTGGCAACCTGCTGCGGCGACAGCTTGCCCAGGGCTTTTTTCTGCGCGGCATTGGCCGGGGCGTCGACGCGATCGGCGTGGATAGCGCCGAACTCATCGACCAGGCCGCGATACAGCTCGCCCGGGTCGCGACCGCGGCTAGCGGTCATCTCGGCGGCCAGCAGGGCCAGGACGATGCCGTCCTTGTCGGTGGTCCACACGCTGCCGTCGCGGCGCAAGCAGGTGGCGCCGGCGCTTTCCTCGCCGACAAAGCCCAGGCTGCCATCGACCAGGCCATCGACGAACCACTTGAAACCCACCGGCACTTCCACCAGGTCGCGGCCCAGGCGTGCGGCGACCCGGTCGATCATCGCGCTGCTCACCAGTGTCTTGCCCACCGCGGTATTGGCACGCCACTGCGGACGATGCTGGAACAGGTAATCGATGGCCACGCTGAGAAAGTGGTTGGCCGGCAGCAGGCCGACGCTCGGCGCGACCACGCCGTGGCGGTCGTAATCGGTGTCGCAGGCGAAGGCGATGTCGTAGCCGTCCTTGAGGCCGATCAAGCGCTGCATGGCATGGCTGGACGAAGGATCCATGCGGATCTTGCCGTCCCAATCCAGGCTCATAAAGGCGAACTGCGGGTCGATGGTCTGGCTGACCACGTCCAGGTTGATGCCGTATTGCTCGGCGATCCGCGACCAGTAATGCACGCCCGCGCCGCCCAGCGGGTCGACGCCCAGACGCAGACCGGCGCTGCGGATCGGAGCGAAATCGATAACGCTGCCGAGGTCGCCGACATAGGCCGCCAGGTAATCGTATTCGTGGGTGCTCGACGCCTCGCGCGCTTCGACCAACGGCAGGCGCTTGAGCCCCTTGAGGCCGGCTTCGAGCAGGGCGTTGGCGCGATCCTGCACCCAGCTGGTGATGCCGGTATCGGCCGGACCGCCATTGCTGGCGTTGTATTTGAAGCCGCCGCTATCCGGCGGATTGTGCGACGGGGTGATCACGATGCCGTCGGCCAAGCCGCTGCGCCGGTCGCGGTTGTACACCAGGATGGCGTGGGAAATCGCCGGGGTCGGGGTGAACTCGCCGCCAGCGGAAATCATCGTTTGCACGCCGTTGCCGGCCAGCACTTCGAGCGCCGTCTCGAATGCCGGCTGCGACAGCGCATGGGTATCGGCGCCGATAAACAGCGGGCCGTCGATGCCCTGGGCGCTGCGGTAATCGCAGATCGCCTGGGTGATCGCCAGCACATGGTCGCGGTTGAAGCTGCGTTGCAACGAACTGCCGCGATGCCCCGAGGTGCCAAACGCCACGCGCTGCGCCGCCACAGCCGGGTCGGGTTGCAGTTCGAAGTAGGCGGCCAGTAATTGCGATATGTCGGTCAGCATGGCAGCAGGTGCCGGCATGCCGGCCAGGGGATGGATACGCGGGCTCACGGTGGGCTCCAGGGCGCTAGAAAAAGTGCGCAAGCTTAGCAGTCCTGGGGCCGCCATAGCGCAGGCCAGCGCGAGGAGCGATAAAAAACAGGCTAAGTTCGACAGCGCACAGACAGCGAAATGGCCAAGCGATCACCCTACCTATGCGCATTCCCACCTGCAGTTGCGCCAAGCACAGGATCTGCACACCGTGAATATGGAAAAGCCTCACGCACGCAAGAGCCTTCCCCCTCCATAACTCGCTCGACCTTGCCCACAGCTCGGCGTGCGAATCATTCCCCGAGCTGTGGGCACTGCTCACCAGCTTTCAGCCTGGCAGCAGAACAATAAAACGCTGAGATCGACCCTCTGCCGCTCCCAGACAGCTCAGCAGTCGCCGGCAATTCAAACTTGCCAGGCTGCCCGCTCGACCGGACCTAGCGGCCTGAGCTCGCAGTTTTGCGGGCATCTCAATCAGCCGGAGCGATAGCGTTCCGGTCGATGCAAGGCTTTAGCGCTAAGCAGCGTCCACGTAGTGGAGTACAACATCATGCACAGGTACCTACGCAACGCCTTGGTGGCAAGCAGCAGTTTGGCGCTGTCACTGATCGGAGCTTCGTCTTTCGCGCAACCGCCAGTCCAGCAGCCACTCGAACACGGCATGTTGGAAACCAGCCCCGCGCAAAGCCAGTACCTGTACAACGTTGACCTGCAACCAAGTGACGCTCCCGAGGTCAAACCGCCGATCGTGCAGAAATCGCAAATCGAGTGGAGCACCTCCAACGATCAGCCTGCCCGCCTCGACCAGCCGCAAGTTCCTGGGCTGAGATTCTAGAACCGCAAATCACCAGCGCCGGCAGAGCCTCAAGTCTCGCCGGCCGAGGTTTGCGTTGCCCCGAATATCGCGCACAGGAGTTTGCATGAGCAATCGAGTACTGATCGTCACCGGCAATGCCAACGATGCCACCACCCTCAAATCCGTGCTGGAAAAGGCACAGGATGGACCTTTCGTGCTCGAGCTGAGCGCCAACCTGGCGGATGCCTTGCAGCGCCTGGAAATTGTCGATAAAGAACCGATAGACGCGATCATGGTCGATCTGGATCTGCCGGACAGCCCAGGCATGGCCACCTTCGATAGCCTGTTCGCCCTGGTTCCCGGCATTCCGATCCTGATCCTCAACGAACTCGAAGACGAACAGCAAACCTGGGAGGCCATTCAACGCGGCGCCCAGGGTTGCCTGTCCAAGGGTCACTTTGGCAGCTACCTGGTGCCGCAATCGCTGCGCAACATCATCCAGCGCAAGGCCGTGGAGGAAGCACTGTTCGTCGAAAAAGCCCGCGCCGAACTGACGCTCAATTCGATTGGCGATGCGGTGATCAGCACCGATATGACCGGCAAAATCGACTACCTGAATGTCGCTGCCGAGGAAATGACCGGCTGGAGCCGGGAAGAAGCCCAGGGTCAGCCTGTCGATACGGTGATGCGTTTGGTCAACGAGCAAACCCGCGCGCCTGTAACCAACCCCATAGTTCAGGTGTTGCGCCAGAATGAATGCAAGACCTTGGCCGCCGGCACCATCTTGATCAAGCGTGACGGTAGCGAATCGGCCATCGAAGATTCGGCCGCGCCCATCCACGACTCGGCCGAGCGCCTGAAAGGCGCGGTAATGGTGTTTCGCGACATGACCGCCACCTACGCGATGACCCAGAAAATGGCCCATCTTGCGCAGCACGACGCCCTCACCAACCTGCCCAACCGCGCCTTGCTCAACGACCGTATCGCCCAAGCGATCGCCCTTGCCGAACGCCACAGCAGTCAGCTGGCGCTGCTGTTTCTCGACCTGGACAACTTCAAGCACATCAACGATTCCCTCGGCCATGGCATCGGCGACCAATTGCTGCAAGCGGTGGCACTGCGTCTGAGCGCCTGCGTGCGCAGCTCGGACACCGTCAGCCGCCTGGGCGGCGACGAGTTCGTGGTGTTGCTCAGCGAAGACAACTCAGCTGAAGACGCCGCGCGCACCGCCGAAAAAATCCTCAACGCCCTGGCCGGCGCCCACACCCTCGCTGAGCAACAGCTGCATGTGTCCACCAGCATCGGCATCAGTATCTACCCGACCGACGCGCTGAATGCCGAAGACCTGATCAAGAATGCCGACACTGCGATGTACCAAGCCAAGGAAGAAGGACGCAACAACTACCAGTTTTTCAAAGGCGAAATGAATGTCCGCGCGGTCGAGCGGCAAGTCATAGAGGCGCATCTGCGCACGGCGCTGGAAGGCAATGAGTTCGTGCTGTTCTACCAACCCAAGATCGATCTCGGTAGTGGCCGGATCAGCAGCGCCGAGGCTCTGCTGCGCTGGCGGCACCCGGACTTGGGCATGCTTGAACCGGCTCGCTTCGTCCCGGTGGCCGAAGCCTGTGGGCTGATAGTGCCCATAGGTCGCTGGGTATTGCGGCAGGCCTGCACCCAAGCAAAAAGCTGGGAGAACAGCGGCTACAAGCTGACCTCGGTGGCCGTCAACATCTCGGCCCTTGAGTTTCGTCGCAAGGATTTCGTCGACAGCGTGCGCACCGCACTGACAGAGAGCGGCCTGCACGCCAAGCACCTGCAACTGGAAATCACCGAAAGCGTGTTGATGCGCGATGCCCAGGCCAGCGCCAAGATCCTCCAGCAACTGAAGAATCTCGGTGTGCAGCTGGCCGTGGACGACTTCGGCACCGGCTACTCCAGCCTCAGCTACCTGACGAAATTCCCCATCGACGAGCTGAAAATCGACCGTTCCTTTATCCAGGACATCGGCAGCAACAACAGCATCATCGTCAGCGCGGTAATCGCCATGGGCAATAGCCTCAAACAACGGGTCGTTGCCGAAGGCATCGAGTTACCGGACCAGCTGGAATTTCTGCAAGCGCGCAAGTGCGACGAAGGCCAGGGTTACCTATTCAGTCATGCGGTCAACGCCGAACACTTCACCGGCCTGTTGCGCACCGACATCGAGCGCTTTGCCAGCTGACGGGCCAGCTATCCGAGCTGTTAAGCGAACAACGCCGCATAGTCGTCTTGCCCCGCCGTATAACAGCCGCAGGCAGCGCCTTCGAGCCCGGCACGGTCGAGGATCTTGATCTCGCCGCGGCTGTAGCTGATCAGCTTGCGCTGCTGCATCGCGCCCGCCGCAATCGACACGCCGCTACGGCGTACACCGAGCATGTCGGCCAGGTATTCGTGGGTCAGGTAGAAATGGTCGGCATGGGCGCGGTCATGGGTCATCAACAGCCAGCGCGCCAGGCGCGGCTCGATCTCATGGAAATGGGTGCAGGCCGCGCTTTGCGACAGTTGCGCCATCAATACATAGAGGTAGCGCTTGAGCACGCGCAACAAGGCCGGGCTGTCCCGCATTTGTTGCTTGAACAGGGCGCTGCTGATGCGCAGCGCGGTACCCGAACCCTGCACCACGGCGCGCATCGGCGCCTGGTTGATATCCAGCGCCAGAGTGGCGCCGAGCATGCCTTCGTTACCGATAAGGCCCATTTCCAGAGGTTGATGGCCGTCCAGCGTGGTCACCAGGGAAATAAAACCGCTGAGAGGAAAATACACATGGCTGATCACTTGGTCGGCTTCGCAAAGAATGCTGCCGAAAACCAGATCCACCGGTTCGCAGCTTTTTAACAGGTGCTTGCGTTGCTTACTGGGTAAACCCTCGATCAGGCGGCTGAGGATTTGTAGCGGCGCTTTAACAGACATTCACTTGTCCCGGAGCACAACGCTTGCCAAAGAATGGCGCGAGAAAGGTGCCTGACGGTCTCGTGTTTGCAGTCTACGCCTACTACGACGACACCGTCGTGCTGTTGGGGTGGTGTTTAGCCGCTTGATTGAAGGGTAATAGACGGTCGGTCTCCTTTTTCACCACCGCGTAGCACTCGCACGACAGGCTCTCCAGCATGGGCCGGTCGAGCACCGTGATACGCCCACGGCTGTAATCGATCACCCCGAGCCGATCCAGCTTGCCCGCCGCCTCGGTCACGCCTTCGCGGCGCACGCCGAGCATGTTGGCGATCAATTCCTGGGTCATCACCAATTTGCTGCCGGGCAAACGGTCCAGCGACAACAGCAACCAGCGGCACAGTTGCTGGTCGATCGAGTGATGGCGGTTGCACACTGCGGTTTGCGCCATCTGGGTGATCAGCGCCTGGCTGTAGCGCAACATCAGTTGCAGCAAATCGCCATGCCGATTGCATTCTTCCTTGAAGCGCTTGCCCAGCAAGCGGTATGCACTGCCGGCGCTCTGCACCAGGGCACGGCTGGTGGTGCTTTCGCCACCCATGAACAGCGCAACACCGATCACCCCATCGTTGCCCACCACGGAGATTTCCGCCGAGGCACCGTTTTCCATCACATACAGCAGCGAGACGATGGCATCGGTGGGGAAGTACACATGACGCATGGTGTCGCCCGACTCATACAAAACCATGCCCAGCGGCAAAGCCACCAATTCCAGATGCGGCGCCAGGCGTTCCTGCACCTCGGCCGGCAGGGACGCCAGCAGAAGATTTTGCTGCGGACTCGGTGTATCGGACATCTCACTCTCCGTCGGGGGAAGTCGCCTCCCTAGCCCTCTTAGGATAATGAAAACTGAATTTCTCTCTGTACGCTACCGCACAGACAGCTGCCTGTAGGCCATTTAAATCTAATAGTCTGCACAGCTATGCAATCTGGCTATGCAGTCATGTGTGCAGCCTCTGCCACGCGGCCTGCGCGTTGGCCGACGCAGCACACCGGCGGATTTCCAGCTATCCTTGGCGGCCATTTCGACGCGCCAGGAATACCCGGATGAAAGCCCAACTCGAAGAATTGATCGGCAAAATAAGCTCGGGTTGCATGAGCGCGGAAGAAGTCGCCCGCATTGCCGACGAAGCGGCCCAGGCCTACGCCGACCCGCAGGCTTTTCTCGCCGCCAACCCGGACATCAACTACGACGACAGCTTCCCGATCCCGCTCGGCGAATGGGTGGTGGTCGGCAGTCTGCCGGAAACCGTGCTGTTCCAGGCCGACAGCTACGACCAACTGTTCCAGCAAATCGTCGACTCCTTCGGCCCAGAAGTGAGCTTCGTGCTCAAGCCCAAGCAACTGGCGAAAGTCGAAGCGCTGAAAGCACTGAACCGCATTCAGGTGCAACTCAGCAGCCTGTCGCCGGAGACCAAGGGCTATGTGCTGCTGGACTTCAGCGAACCGCTGGACGATGCCCTGCAAGCGGTGCTGGTTTACACCAGCGACCTGCAGCGGGTGATGGAATTGGCAGTCGCCGTCGGCATCTACGCCGCCCCGGCCTATGAAAGCCTTAAAGCAGCCCAGGCCGAAGAATAAGCGTAGGGCTGAGCCTGATCATTCCCACGCTCCAATCCCGTAGCTCGGATGAAATCTGGGGGAAATTTGTCAGACGCTCGACTTCCCCCTATTGCGCCAAGGCTTATCCGGGCGAAAACGGATCACTACTGGTAGTTCACGTCGGGGCGTCGAGCCAGCGCGGTGGTTATGGGGGGATGATCGTTCCCCATACTCCAGCTGGCGACGCTCCGCGTCGCGCCCCCCCTGAACGTCCCGGATCGCATCCGGCCTTGGAGTGCGTTTTTGTAGAGTGAACACGCAGCGCACCCTATGCGAATTTCGAGAAATCCGGCACGCGCCTCTGCATAAAGGCGGTTAGCGCTTCGATGGCTTCCGGCGAGCGCAGACGCTGGCCGAACAGTTTGCCCTCCTCCTCGATCACCCGGCGCAGTTCTTCGCGCCCCGGCGCGCGCATCAGACGCTTGCTGTCGACCACTGCAGAAGGTGCCAGGCGCTGAAAGCTCAAGGCCATTTCCCGCGCCTTGGCCAGGGTCGCGACGCCGTCTGCCAAAGCCTGGTTGGCGATCCCCCATTCGGCTGCCTGCTCGCCGTTGAAACCCTGCCCCAGTAGCAACAGCTCGGCGGCCCGGGCATGGCCGAGCAAGCGCGGCAAAATCAGGCTGGAACCGTATTCGGGACACAAGCCGAGATTGACGAAGGGCATTTTCAACGCCGCATCTCGGCTGACATACACCAGATCGCAATGCAGCAGCATGGTCGTGCCGATCCCCACCGCCGGCCCGCAGACCGCGGCCACCACAGGTTTGCTGAACTCGAACAACGCACGCATGAACTGGAAGACTTCGCTGCTGTTCAGATCGCTGGGCGGGGCCGCGATAAAATCGGCGACATCGTTGCCACTGGTAAAACACTGCTCGCCGCCAGTGATCAACAGCGCGCGCACGCTTTTATCCTGATCGGCCTGGTTCAGCGCCTCGGCCATGGCACGGTACATAGCGCGAGTCAGGGCATTTTTCTTATCCAAACGGTTCAAACGCAGGGTCAACAGCCCTGGCTCCCGGTCAACCAACAGGTGATCGTTCATCGCATGTCCTAATTGGGTCGGGCAGAAGGCCCAATGCATATAAAAACAGAGAGCAGACCCGCAGGGACTCGATTCGACTGGTCTCGCCGGCTATCAGGCGTGCGGCAGGAACAGGTCGGAAAACATCTGATTGCGCGGCATACCGGCCAAATACAGGCGTCGGGTAAAACTCTCGACGTTATTCGGGTTGCCGCAGAGTAAGGCGATGGTTTGCCGCGCAACAAGCTTCAGTTCAGCCAAAGCCGCAGGCAATTCCGCCGCGCAAAGCAGCTCGACCTGCACTGAGGAGTGCCTGCTCGCCAGTTCGCGCAATTCATCGGCCAGGTAGTGTTCGGCGCTGTCGTGGGCCAGGTGCAGCAGGCGAATTTCGCCGCGGTGCTCTTGGCGCAACGCCTCGCGCAATACCGCATACAGCGGCGCCAGGCCGGTGCCCGCGGCCAGCAACCAGAGCGGCCGCGCCTGCCAGTCCGCATCGTAGTGCAAGGCGCCGCCGCGTAGCTCGCCGAGCCGTAGCGACTGGCCGCTGGCGAAACCTCGCGCGGCGTCGCTGAAGGCGCCAGACTGGCGACAGTCCAGATGGAACTCCAACCAGGGGTCTTCGCCGGGCAGGCTGGCCAGCGAGTATGGCCGGGCCACGCCGCTTGCGGTCCAGAGCACCAGGTGTTGCCCGACGCGATAGCGCAGTGGCTGCTCAGGCAGCAGGCGCAAACGCAGGACATTGGGGCTGAGCCAATCGCAACTGTGGATGCGTGCGGGCAGACCATCCTTGAGCGGATCGAAGACTTCGACCTGCAGATCTTCGACCACCCGGCATTGGCAGGCCAGCCGCCAGCCCTGCTCGCGGCGCGACAGGCTCAGGGCTTCCGGCTTATCGTCCTGCGGCTCGCCGCGGATACAGCGCACCAGGCAGGCATGGCAACTGCCGGCACGGCAACTGTAGGGAACGGCAATGCCAGCGCCATGCAGGGCGTCCAACAGATTGCTTCCAGGTTCGATCGGCAGGCGTCGCTCACCGACCTGCAATTCAGGCATCGGCTCGTTCCCAGGTCGCTGCGCAGCGGTTGCGACCGTTGTTCTTAGCCTGATACAGCGCTTCGTCGGCACGGTTCAGCGCCTCGTCCAGATCGTCGCCGGCGCTCAGCAGTGTCATCCCGACCGACAGGCTCAAGTTATCCAATTTGAGCCCCAAGGGCTCGGCCTGCGAATAGGCTTCACGCAAGCGCTCACAGCACGCGGTGACCTGATCGGCATCGGCATTGGGCAACAACAGGACGAACTCCTCGCCGCCGTAGCGGGCAATGATATCGGCATCGCGCAAACAGGCGCGGGCGACGCTGGCGAAGGTTTGCAAAACCCGGTCGCCAGCGGCATGACCATGGACATCGTTGATCCGTTTGAAGTGATCCAGATCGATCAATGCCAGGCCATGGCGGCGACCAGGGCGTAAGCCGGCCAATTCGCGCGTGGCCAAGCGCAGGAAATGCCGACGGTTGAACAGACCGGTGAGCTCGTCGGTGGAGGCCAGGTCTTCCAACTGGCGCATCATCCCACGCATGGTGTCCTGGTGCGCCTGCAAAGCAAAACGCCGCTGCTGCATGCGCTTGCGCATCGACTGGATATAACTGGCGAACAGGCTCAACCAAACCAGCACCCCGGCCAGGACACTGACCTGCATGATCGCCAGCGCCGGGCTGCTCAGGCTGTAGGTATAGGCGTCATACAGATTGACCGCGGCAAAGCCGAAAAACGCCAGCAACGCGCAACGAACGAATACTTTCGGTGGCAGGTTAATGACGCCGAACAGCAGAATCAGCAGGTAAACCACCAACAGACTGCCACGCCCATCCACGCATATGGCCATCAATACGGTGTGCCAGGCGAGCGCCACCAGTACCTGGGCTTCGGTCAGACTGGGGTCGCGAAAACGTAGATTGGCGGAGGACAGAAACAGCGCCAGGAACACTCCCTGGCTGATCGCCACCGCGGCGGAAAGCAGCAGCGTTTCAAACACCGAAGCGCGCAACAAGTCATTGAACAACGCCACCCAGGTCAGCAGAGTCGTCAGCGCGTAGGTACCCGCCGCCATGCCGAAGCGCTTCAGCAGCAGGTTCTGGAGTGTTCGCTGAGTGACCCGTTGGCGGTTTAGGCTCATGGGCTCCGTCCCATACTGGCATCTAGCCCCCACTGTACGCCTGCGCCCCTAAAAAACCTAGGCGCCGCGCACGACTAAGCGCCCATCCTTAGACTAGGGTCGGCTGTGCCCACAGCCTCGAGCGCGCTATACTGCCGCGCCTTTTTTGTAGCTGCGTCGGGTCGTGGTCCGGCGTTCCCTTAGATGTACCGAAATAATTCAGATGTTCCCCAATAAAGGAGCGCTTGCATGACCGTGATCAAACAAGACGACCTGATCCAGAGCGTCGCCGACGCCCTGCAGTTCATCTCTTATTACCATCCCGTGGATTTCATCCAGGCCATGCATGAGGCCTACCTGCGCGAAGAATCCCCCGCCGCGCGCGACTCCATGGCGCAAATCCTGATCAACTCGCGCATGTGCGCCACCGGCCACCGGCCGATCTGCCAGGACACCGGCATCGTCACCGTATTCATCCGAGTCGGCATGGACGTGCGCTGGGACGGCGCCACCATGAGCGTCGACGACATGATCAACGAAGGCGTGCGCCGCGCCTACAACCTGCCGGAGAACGTCCTGCGCGCCTCGATCCTCGCCGACCCGGCGGGCGCGCGTAAGAACACCAAGGACAACACCCCGGCGGTGATTCACTACTCCATCGTCCCCGGCGACAAGGTGGAAGTGGACGTCGCGGCCAAGGGCGGCGGCTCCGAGAACAAATCGAAGATGGCCATGCTCAACCCGTCCGACTCGATCGTCGACTGGGTGCTCAAGACCGT
>CAMPJN010000048.1 GCA_946886875.1 uncultured Pseudomonas sp. | reverse complement strand
GCAAAGGCAATGAGACCGGTAAGGCGGTCCAACCCTATTTGTTCCTTCATGGCATCAGTAAAGCGACTTATGCCCTAATTATCAATCTCGACTCTAGGCTTTAGCCTTTCTCCCATCGACGCCATTCAGGCGTTTAAGACGCCATTCAGGCGTTCAAGGAGATGGACCATGACTGCTACACCCACCCTCAATCAAGCTTTGCCCGGCACTCTGCATGGCCGTAACGTGGTGATTTTCGGCGGTACTTCCGGCATCGGTTTGGCCGCAGCCATTCAAGCCAAGGCCGACGGCGCACAGGTGACCGTGATCGGTTCCGATGCCACCCGGGCCGAGCAGGCCGCCCGCGACAATGGTCTGGACGCCTGGCGCGCGGCAGATGTAACCGATAGCAAAGCCCTCTACGCCGCCTTGGCGGACATCCCGAAAGTGGACCACTTGGTTCTCCTGGCCGGCACCTACGTGGTAGGGAAAGTACTGGATGCCGAGATTGACCACCTGCGCCGGGCATTTGAGGAGCGTATGTGGGCTTCGGTGCATGCCATACGCGCCCTTGGCGAACGCCTGGCGAAAGATGGTTCCATCACTTTTATCTCAGGGATGTTGTCAGACCGCCCCAATGCCCATGGCTCCGCGGTGTTGGCTGCTGCGTCAGCGGCCATGGAAGCGCTGGCGCGGGGCCTCGCCCTGGAGTTGGCGCCGATTCGGGTCAACACGCTGTCACCCGGCCCGATCAATACCCCGATTTTCAGCAAAGCGCTGGGCGAGGGGCGCGATGCGTTCGTGGCGGCGTTGCAACAGTCGCTGCCGTTGCGTCGCCTGGGCACCGCCACAGAAGCAGGCGCTGCTGCTGTTTTCCTGATGAGCAACGGCTTTATGAACGGTGCCACATTGAATATCGACGGTGGCGCAAGGTTGGTCTGAGAGGGGGCAGATTAATTTTCTTCAATCCCAAGGCTGCTATTTGCCGATTCCGGCCTGTCACGACCGGCAGAGGTTGGTCAAAGCGGACGCTCGCAAGCGCCCGCTGATGGCCAGCAACGTTAGATAAATATTTGCCGAGCTACGCCGCGCGGGAGGCGGTTTCTACCGGGCAGTTGCTCGAGGCGCTGTTGCCATGCCGCACGAGGGCTCAGGGTAGCACTTGGTTTCGCCATTTCAGCCGTTGCCAGGGCTGCTTTCTCTGCTTTGGCCGCAGCTCTCAGCTCAGCGAGACTTGGTGTTTTACGCACCGGCTCAGCAGTTCCTTTTTCAACGGTCCGGAGGCAGAGCTTGCATGAAACCTGGGTAACATCCTGCGTGCTATTCAGGCTGGAGCCTGTACGTCCGCATGCAATATGGTCGTGGGAAGCGGAATAGTGGATTGCCAACGTGTTGTCTCCTGCATTTTCGGGCGCGGGATTCTACACGGTTGGACGATGTCTCGAGCTGCTTAGCTAGGCTGCGATTCAGAGATCCATCTCTCCCAGAGAAAGGGGGAAGTGGGTGCTCGCAACAGGCATAAATCAAAAGAAAAGGGGGGCAGTGGCCTGCCACCGCGAAGCCGAGCGCGGCGACTTCAATCAGTAGCGGGTGAAAATTCCGCGCTGAACCATAGCCATGGAACATTTCGCCAGGGCATGGCGTTATACCCCTGAACGATGCAGGCAGGATAAATCGGCGACTATGAATGGACAGCACTGAAAGCGAACTCATCCAGCAGGCGGCAACGGGCAATCGCCAAGCTTTTGGTGCTTTGGTACAGCGCCATCAGGCGCGCGTATTCCAGTTCATTCGCCGGTTGCACGGTAATAGCAGCGAAGCTGGAGACCTCACCCAGGAAACCTTCATCAAGGCGTATCAGGCCCTTCCCAGATGGCGACCCGAAGCGCGTTTTCACACCTGGCTGCTGCAGATTGCACGCAATACCACCCTCGATGCGCTGCGCCAGCGACGCCGACGCCCCGAGGACACGCTGGAACAGCATGCACAATTGGCCGAGCCTGGTCCGTCCCCGCTGCAGCAATTGGAGAGCGGGCGCCGCCTGGCTTTGCTGGAACAGCTGCTCGCACGACTGCCTCTGGAGCAGCGAGAAATTCTCCTGCTGCGGGAAGTGGAAGGGCTTTCCTATACCGAACTGGCCGCGGCCCTGGGCATCAATTCAGGCACCGTCAAGTCACGACTGGCCAGGGCGCGCGAAGCGATGCTGATCAGCTATCAGCAAACAAACGAAGGGTATCCGCATGACTGAACATCTGGATATGACGGTTTTGTCCGCCTTCCTCGATAACGAACTCGAGTCGGATGACTACGACCGCGCCAAGCGCCACCTGAACGACTGTCCTAGTTGCAGCGCGACGCTTGCCGAACTGCGCGCCATCAGCCAGGGCTTGCAGGCAATCGCCTGCGCCCCGCCGCCTGCCGAGCTGAGCGCCAGGCTGGACAGGCTGTTCGATCGGCAACCCACCGCCCCAGGCTGGCGGCGTTGGCTGCCGCGATCGCTGAGCGCCGCCGCGTCGATCACGCTCGGGCTACTGATAGGCAACGCCCTGCCCGGTCAGCCCGAGGTGAAGCCGGCTGATCACAACCTGCTCGCGGTGCTTGGCAGCGCTCCACCTGGCGCGCTGTGCGCGCAGCCCACACTCTGCTTCTTGAAGGTAAATTCGCAATGACCTCATCCACGCTGCGCAACGCCCTGACACTGTCACTGCTGGTCAACTTCGGCGTAATTGCCGCAGTGGGATGGCAGAAGCTTCAGACCGATGGGCTGCCCGCACCTTCCGGTGCACCCACGGAGCTGTCGCGCCACCTGCAGCTGAGCACCAGCCAGTTGCAACGCTGGCACGACGCCGAGGCGCCGTTTTTGGCGTTTCTGCACGCCTCCAACTCGGCTATCGGCGAACACCGCAATCGGCTGATCCAGGCAATCTTCGACGAACGTGTCAACCGGCAGGCGATTGATGCCGAGCAGGCAAAGATCGCCGAACTGCAAAACGACCAGCAGCGCCTGCTCATCGAGCAGTTGCTGCGCGAGCGCGACATTCTCGAACCGCAACAGCGTGCAAAACTGGCTCACTTGCTGACACAACAGCCGATTGGAGCATCCCCCATCGAGCAGTTGCATCGTCAATAACCAGCCGGGGGAGGGAACAAAACCTGAGGCTCAGCGTTTCACCAGAACGAGCCATCTTTTCGATGGCTCGACACACACTGGAGCTGAACCATGTTCGTTAAATCCAAATGCATTTTCCTCTCGCTTATCCTCGGCAGCATGTCGCTGGGCATTGTCGGCGCCAGCCTCGCTGCCACAACCCATGACCATTCGCAGGCCGAAGCTATGCATGCGCTGCAGTTGAACGCAGGTGAACGCTGGGCTACCGATGCACCGCTGCGCAAGGCCATGGGCGCACTGAACGAAAGCATGCGCCAGTCCGTGGCAGCCATCCATGAGAACAGGCTGGCCGGGGCACAGTATGTCCAACTTGCGGAGCAAGTCCGCCGCGATGTGGCCTACATGGTCGAGCACTGCAAACTCCCCGCCGAGGCTGATGCACAACTGCACCTGATCATCGCCAAGATGCTGGCCGGAGCCGACAGCATGGCCGGGGAGACCTCGACGCAGCGCGATGGCGCGATCATGCTGATGGGCGCGCTGGGCGACTACGCCAGTTACTTCGCCGACCCCGGTTTCACCCCGATCGAGCATTGATAGCCCGAGCGTCCATGACCCTGGCGAGCGGCAATGGATGGCTACGCGCCAGGGTCATCCAGCAGGCCGCTGAGAAACATTGGCGAGGCAGCCTGGGGCAGGCCAAACAGGCGAAAAAGAGGACTGGGTTCGCACGGGAGCGGCCAATCACCCTCGGCAGCGAACAGAGAGTGGGATAGATATCTTTCAGTGCGCAAAGCTTGGTGGCGGCCCAGACGCTGAGAACCCACACCCCGCCATCTGCACAAATATTCCAGAAATCCATCTGCCCATGGCCGAGAATATCGCCCTGAGCACATTGCTTACTTGAACAGCGTCGAGCGTTTTCTGGAGTCTTCATGGCTACGCGCAATTGGGTCGATCTGGGGAAGGATGCCGAAACCGGCATCGAGACGATCCGTGCGCATTTCGAAGGCCACGCCTACGACCCGCATTTTCACGAGAGCTATCTGATCGGCTTCACCGAGCAGGGCGTGCAGCAATTCAATTGCCGCAAAAAGCTGCACAGCAGTACGCCGGGGCAGGTGTTTTTGCTCGAGCCGGGCGAGATTCATGACGGCCACGCGCCGGCTCAGGGCGGCTTCACCTATTCGATGCTGTACCTGGAGCCGCAGTGGATAGAGGGTGAACTGCGGGCGCTATTCGAGGATGCGCCTAACCATTGCCAGCCGAGCTTCGCCAAGATTCTCGGCGAGGAGCCGGCGTTGCTGGCGGTTATCGCCAATGCGATTCGCGCATTGCAGGGTCGGGAGTTGCGCATCGTGCGGCAGGCGGCGCTGGATGCGCTGCTCGGCGAGTTATCCAAGCACTTGGCCTGGCAACCGAAGCACCAGGCCGACCCGCGTTTGCCGTTGGTGGCGTTGCGCGCGCGGGATTATCTGCATGCGCATCTGGATCAGGACGTTGGGCTGGATGATTTGGCGCGGGCGAGCGGGGTGGATCGTTTTCGTTTGTCACGGGCGTTCAAGGCGGCGTTCGGCCTGGCGCCCCATGCCTACCTGATCCAGCTGCGCCTGGCCAAGGCGCGGCGCTTGCTGGCGGCCGGGCACGCGCCGGCGCTCGTCGCGATGAACCTTGGCTTTGCCGATCAAAGCCACCTGGGCCGTTGGTTTCGCCGTGCCTACGGGCTGACGCCGGCGCATTACCGCAAGCGCTGCTCGAATCTTCCAGACGCCTGAACGGGCCGGGGCAACAATCGATTGACTGCAATCGAATGGAGCCCTGTTTATGCCTGCTACCACCAATCACGCCTCCCGCCGGCAATCGCCAGCGCACTATTGGGGCGGGCAGCGATGAATCAATTGCTGCCATTTGCGCTCTTCGCTTTCGTCGCTTCGATAACACCGGGGCCGACCAATATTCTGGTGCTGAGCAATAGCGCGCGCTTCGGCCTGACGGCTGCCGTGCCGATCATCCTGGGCGGCTGCTCGGCAGCGGCGACCATAGTGCTGCTGGTCGGGTTGGGTGCTGGCGAATGGTTGCTGGGCCACCCGCAGATACAACAGGCGATGGCCTGGTTCGGCCTGGCTTGGTTGATCTATCTGGCTTGGCAAATCGCCTGCGGCCCGGTCGGTCCCATAGCTGCGGATGGCACCGCCAAACGCCTCGGCTCGATCGGCGCGGCCAGCCTGCAACTGGTCAACCCGAAAACCTGGATGATGGCGTTCGCCGTGGTCAGCCTGTTTGCCGGAGCCGATGCCGGCGCGGCCGGTTATGCGCGCTACGCCCTGGTGTTCTTTCTGATTTCCATCCCCTGCCTGGCGGCATGGGCGTTGTTGGGCCGGGGCGCGGCCAGCGTGTTACGCAGCGCGGCGCATATGCGCCGCTTCAATCAGGCGATGGCGCTATTGCTGATCGTCTCGGCCTGGTTGAGCTTGTAGCGCGGGTGGGGAGTGAGGGTTTGCGAGATGGCGGGGATTCCAGCGCCAGCGCTGGATAAGCCGGCAATGCAGCGAACCTGCGCATTGCCGGCTGCGCCGTTTTACTCGACGCGCTGAAAGGTGAAGCGCTGATTGGTGGCGTTGACCCAGGCCCACTGGCGCACGTTCTGGCCATTCAGGTAAGGATCAGGGGTGATGTCCAGCACCTTGCCGCTGTGCTTGGCGGTCATCTTGTAGCTGCCGTCGCCGAGGTAATCGAGCTTCCAGCGCTGGTTACTTTTGTTGTTGCAGGTCAGCTGCTGAACGTTGGCGCCGTTGACGCTTGAGCTGTCGGCGACATCCAGGCATTTGCCGCTCAATTTCGACTTTATCTGGTAGTGGCCGTCGCTCATCTGGTTGAGTATCCAGCGCTGGTTGTTGCCGCTGTGGCAGCTCCATTGCAGGACGTTGGCGCGGTCGGCGCTGGAGCCGCCGCTGACATCCACGCAACGGCCGCTTTGTTTGGCGCGAATCACGTAGGTGCCGACGTTGGTACCGGTTTCGCCGCCGCTGTCGCCACCCGTATCGCCACCGCCCACGCGGGTCGGCATGAAGTTGGCGATTTCACTGCTGACGTTGTGCAGCGCCTGGGCGCTGTCCGCTTCGTTGGCCTGGCCGGCCGGCACGCCGCAGGGCAGGCCGTTGCAGGTCAGGTTGGGGCTGGAGAACTTGGGCAGCCAGGGCGCGTTGAACACTTGCGGGTAGGCCATGATGGTGGCGAAAGAGCCGTTTACGCCATGGCCGATACCATAGCGGTAGCGGCTACCGCTCACGTCGCCCTGGGCTCGCGAATGGACCAGGCCCATGTTGTGGCCGAGTTCGTGGGCCAGTACCTGGGCACCGCAGGTCGGGCCGGTTACGTTGAATGCCCAATCGCGGTGCACGGCGACATAGCCGATACCGCAGCTGCCCTTGGAGTGGACCTGCACCACGAAGTCGGCGCCCAGCTCGTTACGCTTCTGCGCGACCCAGGCGTTCTGCCGCAGGTTGCCCAGCACCTCACCCATATCCGCGCCTGCCATCTCGGTGGCTAGCGCACCAACCAGGCGTAGCTGGATGTCGACATTACTGTTCTTGTACATGCCGTTGGCTTGGGTCACCCAGCTTTGTAGCGCGGTGGCCGGTTGGCCGTTGAAGTGCTGATTCGAATAGCTGTCATAGAGGAACAGCACATCGACGGTGGCGGCTTGGGACATCAGCGGGGCCAGGCCGAGGGCGGCGCAGCCGCTCCAGCGCCTTATTTTGGACAACAGCGTAGCGTTTGCCTGTTTAAAAGACATCGTGGGTTTTTCCTTTTATAGGTGGCGACAAGATGAACGGGCGGCCACCCATAAGGGAAAACGGCCAAATACCTGCTCGGTTTAAAGAATGTTTTCTTTTTGCGGAGTGGGTGGCAAAGTTGCTGGCGTTTTTGCCAACTCTTCAGCGGCTACTTCCAGTAAAACATCGGGGGTTTTGAATAAGGTTTTACTATTGGCGATCCAGCCCTGCTCGCCCCGCGCTTCAATTTCGAAATGACCCTCTGGGGTGGTGAAGCCACCAACTATCAGCGAATCGCCGCGGGTAAGTACTATCTGGGATTCTTCTTTATGGTTCTGTAAGTGGCCAACCCAGGTGACATTATTGTTATCGCCCACCTGCACCTGATCGATAACCGCTGTGAAGCTGCGATTGATTTGGGCAATGTCCATTTCAAAGGTGTCGCCGGGCATCAGCGATTCGATCTTCAACGGATTGACCTGAATGAACTCGCGGCCATCCATCTGCTCTTCCGATGTCAGGGGGAAGCCGGCTGGGGCGCTATCCAGAGGGCCCCAGGCGGCGTTTTGCGCAATGGCTTGTTGCAGGGCGCGCGGGTCGATTGATTTGCCATTGCGCCGGGCCGCGATCTCATTGGCACGGTCGCCAAGGGTGGCGTAATCCGGGTTGGCGTCCGGGAGTTGGAGGATTTCTTCAGCGCTTATGGCTGCCGTGATATCGGCTTGCGGTTGTTGAGTATTGCCGGGCAGGCTTGGGCTATTTGCCAGTACTGTTGCCGCTGTTTTTTGTGTGCTGGGCAACACCTCTTGTTTATTAACTATGGCAGCGGCCGCATTGTCCGGCGCAACTGTGGAAATATTAACGAATATAATGGCCGCAGCGATGCCGGCAAGTACGCAGCCGCCGGCGAGAGCGAATGTGGTCTTGTTTTGCATATTGTCCTACTGATTATTTGGCCACGGGGTGAAGCTGCCATTGTTTATGCTTCGAACAGACGCAGACGTTAACCGGCGCACACAATGTCGACTGAAGTTTATTTTTGTGAACTGTTAGCGATGAAGTTGTAACTTGAGTCAAAAAGTTCTGTAGTTATAGTATTGCAAAACACGCCATTAATATGGCGACGTTTTTCTGGCTGTTGTTTCGCTTATATATCATGGTGTCGTTTTGCTATTCGTACGCCGGTGAAGAGGCTGTTGTGATAAACCGCGTTTCTTTCGCGCCCCTCAATGCGGCGTGGCGGTTTCCGAGGCCATCCCGCCATCCCACAAGCCGACCAGCTTGCCATCCGCGGCCAGGGCATAGACCAGGGGGGTCGTGCCGCCCCATTCGACGATCATCAGCCCGTTGTCGAACCTGCCGCTGCCTTCATAGTTCGCATTGCCAACGGTCCAGTGCAGGCGGTACTCATTGTTTTCGCCCCCGCCCTCGAGCGCCATCTGGCCGGCATAGTGCGAGCCATCGCCATTGCGCCCCTCAACCCGATACAGCCCCTTCTTCGGCACTGCGCCGCTGGTCGCTGCATAAAGGCTCAGGCGTTCAGTCGCCGTGCCATCGGCCCATTCCCCATCGAGTACGCCATCTGGCGCGAAGGAATAGACCACAGGGTGGACATCGTTCCAGTGCACGACCAGCATGCGACCGGCCAGTTCGCCTTTGCCCCTGAACACATCGCGCCCGATCCACCAGGTGAAATCGTAAAACGAGCCGCGCTGCGCCAATGCCAGCATCCCAGGGTAGCGCGTGCCGTCCGGGTTGGTTCCGGACACCCTGTAGAGTCCAGTCAGCGTGCGCGGGGAGTCCATCGCCTCGGGCGTGCGCGGCTGCGCTTGCTCGTGCGCCGCCGATACGGCTGACATGGCCGCCGCTCCTTCCACCGTCTGGTCGTCGCTCGAATTTGCTTTGGCGTCGGGTTTGGCCTCGACGCCGCCCTCGCCGCGAAACACGAAGTCGCCGAAGAAGGACGACGACAGCCAGGGCGTCTGCTGGCCACTGGTTTCCTGATAGACGCCCTTTAGGGTTTTCTTGAATGTCTCTTCGAGATTGAGGTTGGGCGTCGCCAGCGCCAGCGTCAGGTGTTTGGCGTAGGGTGAGTTGCGCCCCTCGCCGTCCAGCGCCACGGCGCCGGGCGAGGTGGAATAGGAGACAAACAGGCTGGCGCTGGACTCGATGCGCGACAGGCCGGACGTTACGCCAGTCAGCGGATTGTCGCGGCAGGCATCGAGGATAATGATGTTGAGGTCGTTGCCCGACATGGCCATGGCATTGACTATTGCCGAAGCGCTGACCGCCTTCGCCGTCAGTTCGGAGGCATCCTTGATGCCATCGCCGATGGGCAGCAGGTAATTCTCACCCGAGACTTGCACCCCGTGCCCGGCAAAGAACAGCAGCCCGACACCGCCCGAGGATTTGAGCCGGGCAGAAAATTGCGTCACGGCATCGAGCATGGTTTGCCGGTCGGCGTCGATCAGCGTGGTTACCGAAAACCCGGCCTCGCGCAGGGTTCGGGTCACATCGGCGGCATCGTTGGTCGGGTTGAGCAGCGGCGCGAAGGAATAGGCGTTGTTGCCGATCACCAGTGCCGAGCGCGCCTGGGCAAGCGCGTCACTCTGCGACGTGGCCCAAAGAAACGCGACGGTAACGAGTATTGCCATCAAGCGCTGTGCGCTAGCTAGTCTCATCGATTCGCTCCGCACGCAATCAACGGCAGAGGGCGTCGATTGCGAGGTTGGTTGCCTAGTGCCCCCCCGTGGGCAGAGCGCCGAGCGATGGGGTAAATCAAGCATAGGAGCGTTCAACGGCAATTGAAAATTACGCCCAACCCGATTGCGGCACCCCAGGACAATCGCCGGCTAGGCGCGTTACTGCGGATTAATCTCAAAGCGCCCCATATGCCCGCGCCACTCCAGCGCTGCGCCGTTGTGCTCGATGCGGTGCTTCGCGGCGGGTTCGGTATCGTCGGCCAAGGCCAGTAACAGCGTCCGGCCATCCAGCCATTCGATGGTGATCAAGTCGGCATCCGCCTCACGGCTGTGCCGCAGCGCCTTGATGGAGCTGCGGCTGACGCTAACGGTTTCCGCGTCCGGGTCGTAGTGGCCGTGGGGTTCGAGCAGGGAGACGAAGGTGGCGTCGGTCGCAGCGCTCAGGCGTTGGATAAGCACGGGCTGGCGGCGCAGGTTGAAGTTGGGGTCGTTGGCGCCGGTTTCGGCGAGGATGATCTGGGCGCTCTCCGGCAGCAGCATGCGGTAGCTATAGAAACGGTCGCGGTTTATCCAGGTCAGGCTTGAGTCATTCGGCGTCGGTTGGCCGATGGCGTCCACCCAGAGGTGCTGGTAGCCGTTGGCTTGGCCGAGCACGGGGCGGTTGGCGCTATGCGATTGCAGCGGGAAGCCGATTTCGAGCAGATGACCGGCATAGTGCAGCGGCAGGTCGTATTGTGCTGGCTGCTCGCCATCGACGCGCAACAGGTCGAGCACCAATGGCCCAGCGCTGCTCGCGACATCGAGTTGCACCAGGCTGCGGCGAAAGCGTACGCCGGGGTAGGCGCCGCTGATTGCGGCGGTGCTGACGCGAGTGTCTGGCTCGTCGATAAAGGCCAACTGCTCGGGTGCCAGCGTTTCGCCGAGCTTCCAGTCGCCGCCGAAGTGGCTGCTCTGGTTCACCACCAGGGTGTTGTGGGCCACGCTCTGCTTGGCCCAGCTGTCGTTTTCCGGCAGATAGCGGCCGCCGTTCTTGGCCTCGATATTGAGAAAGCGCGCCGCGCCGTAGTCGGTCACCAACGCCTGGCCGTTGTCGTAGAGCAGCCAGCTGAGTTTGTCGAAATGGCCGTGGCCCATGCCTTGGCCGCTGTTCTTCGCCACCAGGGTCTGCTTGCCCGAGCGCAGCACCGCGACCGCGCCCTGGTCGCCTTTGGCGCCATCGCGCAACAACAGCGAGGCGAATGGGTACGGCCGCTGCAGCCCCGCGGCCAGGTCGCGGGCCAGTTGCAGGCCCTCCGGGGTCAGCAGGGTACGCCCTTGCCAGCGGGCGATGGCCAGCAGACCTGGGTTGCGGGTCTGCCCGTAGCCGATGGCGACCGCTTGATAGAGCTCATCGGTGCGCAGGCTCTTGTCGGGTATGGCGTCGTTGAAGGGGAAGAAGTAGCCGTCGTAGGTCAGCTGGATAGTTGTGTCTATCGCTTTGAGCAGGATGCCGTCGCGGTAGGCGAAGATATTCCGCTGCGGTTCGTTCAGCTCGATGGCGTGGGCGAACACGACGAAGGGCAGCAACGCGTAGCGCTGGTAGTAGGGGCCTTCGTAGTAATAACCATCCGGCGAGAACAGCAGGTCGAGCTGGCGCAGGAAGCCGCTGTTGCCATCTTTCTCCAGGCCCTTGAGCGCCCGTTCCACGTATTCCTCTTCGCCCAGCACGTAGCCGGTCATGCCAACGGCGGCGGTGGCCCAGGTTGCGTGGTTGTGGATCAGCGCGAAAGTTTGCGGCTGTCCTTCTGAGAGGAAGTTGGCCATCGGCCGGAACAGCTTGGCTTCGAGCAGGTGGCGCTGTTCCGGGCTCAGGGTCGCGCGAATGGCGTCGTAGCCCTGGATCGCATAGACCAGCCAAACGGCGTCGTTGAGGCTTTGCCAGAACAGCCGTCCCGGCGCGCTGCCGCTGGCGGCCGGGTGCCGCCCCAATGGCGGATAGAGTTCGGCGTAGGCCAGTAGCAGGTCGCGTGCATAGTCGGCATAGGCCCGCTCGCCGCTGATGCGGTAGAGCAGGCCGGCGTCGTAGAGCGCGCGGTAGTTGCGCTTGTGCTGCTCGTGGCTGGGGCCGCCGCCGGGGTCCGTGGGGTAGGGCACTTGAATGCCTTCGCGCTGGGCGCTTTCGACGGCCATGCGCGCGCGCAGCAGGGCATCGGCAAACAGTGGATAGGCCATGGTCTGCTCGTCCGGCAGCGGCCATTGGTTGGGTGTGAGCAGTACGGGCGCGAGCGACGGGCGCGCCGCATGGGCGAGTTGCGCGCCGATCAGCAGGCTGATCAGCACGAACAGGATCGGTTTTATCGCCATGCAAAGCCCCCACGCCTCGTTGCCCGCCGTCGAGCATGATCTTTGAGTGCGGGTGTTCCGAGAGTTTCAGCGTCCGGTCGATTTATTTATGGCGGCGACTGCGGGGCGCGACGCGAATCTTGCGTATTTTTCTTAACCAATCGATCAGCCAACTGCCCAATCCTGTACCACACTCAATGGGTTTTTCGTCGAGGTGCGCCAACGGGCATGGCAACGGAGATGAATTGGCGCTGTCGAGCGTATTGAGGGTCTGCCTGATCCCACGTTCGCTGGCCAATGGTTGCCGGTTAATAAAAACAAAGACGGGGGTGTTTATGCTCAATCCGCGGGATGTGAAAACCGTCGAGGATGCCAAGCGCATCGTCGAAGAGCGTGGGCTTAGTCATATCAAGGTTGGGGTGTTCGATAACGACGGGGTGATGCGCGGCAAGTACCTGAGCCGCAGCAAGTTCTTTTCCGCCCTGGAAAGCGGCTTCGCCTTCTGCGATGTGGTGCTCGGCTGGGACGTCAAGGACCAGCTCTACGACAACGCCCAGTACACCGGCTGGCACACCGGTTACCCCGATGCGCCGGTGCGCGTGTTGCCGCATACCTGCCGCGATATTCCGTTCGAGAACGGCATGCTGCTGTTTATCTGCGAATTCGCCGAGGCGGCGGAGAAGGTCTGCCCGCGCGGCACCCTACGGCGGGTGCTGCGGCGTTGCGAAGAGATGGGCTTCGATGCCTTCGCCGCGCTGGAGTACGAGTTCTTCATGTTCGAGGAGACGCCCGAGTCGGCGCGCGAGAAGGGCTTTCGCAACCTCAAGCCGTTCACCCCGGACTGGTTCGGCTACTCGATGATCCGCAACTCGGTGCATGCCGAGCTGTACCATGAAATTCTCGATATGGCCGAGCAGATGGATTTCCCCATCGAGGGCCTGCACACCGAAACCGGCCCCGGCGTGCTCGAAGCGGCGATCGCCTACGACCGCGCGGAAGCGGCGGCGGACAAGGGTGCGCTGTTCAAGACCTTTATGAAGGTGCTGGCCCAGCGCAATGGTCTGATGGCCACCTTTATGGCCAAGTGGTCGGGCAAGTATCCGGGGCAGAGCGGGCATATCCATGTCTCGCTGCGCGACAGGGCCAGCGGCAAGTCGGCGTTCCACGACCCGGCCCAGGCGCACAATATGAGCAAGATTCAGCGCCATTTCCTCGCCGGCCAGCAACGCCTGATGCCGGAATTTCTGTGCATGGTGGCGCCGACCCTGAACAGCTACCGACGGCTGATTCCCGGGTTCTGGGCGCCGACCGATGCGACCTGGGGCGTGGAAAACCGCACCGCGGCGCTGCGGGTGATTCCCGGCACCGATAAATCCCAGCGCCAGGAATATCGCCTCGGCGCGGCGGATGGCAACCCGTTCCTGGCGCTGTCGGTGGCGATCGGCTCCGGCCTGTACGGAGTGATGCAGCAGTGGGAGCCGACTGAACCTGTGGTCGGCAACGCCTATGCGCAAAAGCACCCGGAGCAGCTCGCCCTGCCGCGCACGCTGTGGGACGCGGCGCAGCGTTTGAAAGGCTCCACCGCGGCGCGGGAATTGTTCGGTGACGACTTCGTCGAACACTTCGCCGCCAGCCGCGAATGGGAGGAGCGCGAGTACCGCCGGCATGTCAGCGATTGGGAATTGGATCGCTACTTCGAAATTATTTGAATGCCCTGCGCCGCCGAGCGCGCAGAGCAACAAAGTTGCTATGGGCTGGGTAGGGTGGATGACGCTTTTTTCATCCACCATCGTTTTGGTGGATGGGTAAAGCATCAGCTACGCGCCCCGATCCACCCTACGAGAACCAAGGCTCTTGGTTGTAGCCCGGAAGCAATCCGGGATGGTTTTGAACCGGACCCGAGAGCCCGGAATATACCCGGGCTATGCATTGACCGAGGCAGCATTTACGGAGCGAACAATGAGCAAATTGCACTGCATATCGCCCATCGACGGCTCGCTGTATGTCGAGCGGCACCTGGCGTCCAACCCGGAGATTATCGCGGCGTTGGCCAGCGCCGAAGTGGCGCAGAAGGCCTGGAAGCAAACGCCGCTGAGCGAGCGGGTGGCCATTGCCCGTAAGGCCATCGCCGCCTTCGTCGCCAAGCAAGACCAGCTGGCCGAAGAACTGTGCTGGATGATGGGCCGGCCGATCCGCTATGCCGCAGGCGAAATCCGCGGTTTCGCCGAACGCGCCGGCTATATGGCGGATATCGCCGAAAGCGCCCTGGCCGATATCCAGTTGCCGGACAAGCCCGGTTTTATCCGTTTTATCCGCCGCGAACCCTTGGGCGTGGCCCTGGTGATCGCGCCCTGGAATTACCCCTACCTGACCGCGGTAAATGCGGTGCTGCCGGCGCTGCTGGCCGGCAATGCGGTGCTGCTCAAGCATTCGGCGCAAACCCCGCTGTGTGCTGAACGCATGGTCGAAGCGTTCCGGGAAGCCGGTTTGCCCGAGGGGGTGTTCCAGTACCTGCACCTCAGCCACGTGGCCACCGAGTACCTGATCCGCTCGCCGAGCATCGCCCATGTCGCTTTCACCGGCTCGGTGCCGGGTGGCGCCATGGTCGAGCGGGCGGTGGCGGGGCGCTTTGTCAGCGTCGGTCTGGAGCTGGGCGGCAAGGACCCGGCCTATGTGCGCGCCGATGCCGACCTCGCCCATGCGGTGGAAACCACGATCGACGGCGCTTTCTTCAACTCCGGGCAATCCTGCTGCGGCATCGAACGCATCTATGTGCACGAGTCGCTTTACGACGCCTTTGTCGAGCAGGCGGTGGCGCTGGTCAAACAGTACAAGCTGGGCCGCTCCGACGACCCCGAGACCACCCTGGGCCCGCTGGTAAAAGCCGAGGCGGCGGACTTCGTCCGTGGGCAGATCCACGACGCCATCGAACAGGGCGCCATTGCTCATCTGGTGCCGGCCGACTTCGCCCTGGATAAACCCGGCACGCCCTATCTGGCGCCCCAGGTGCTGACCGACGTACACCATGGCATGCGCGTGATGACTGAGGAATCCTTCGGCCCGGTGGTCGGCATCCAGAAGGTCAAGGACGACGAAGAAGCCCTGGCGCTGATGAACGACAGCGAATTCGGCCTGACCGCGGCCATCTTCAGCGCCGATGTCGAGGCCGCCATGGCCCTGGCCGACCGGGTGGAGGCGGGCACGGTGTTTCTCAACCGCTGCGACTACCTCGACCCCGCGCTGGCCTGGACCGGGGTGAAGAACTCCGGGCGCGGCTGCACGCTGTCCAGCGTCGGTTACGAGCACCTGACCCGGCCGAAATCCTTCCATTTCAAAACCAAGTTGTGAGGCGCGCCATGGATATGAATCAGTACCGCATGAATTGGAACTACCCGACCGCGGTGCGCGTCGGCGTCGGGCGTGTCCGCGAATTGCCCGAGGCTTGCCGGCAGCTGGGTATGCGCGCGCCTTTGCTGGTCACCGACCCCGGTCTGGCGGCGCTGCCGATGCTCGACCGGGTGCTGCTGCAGTGCCGCGACGATGGCCTCAAGACCGGCTTGTTCCATGGCATCAAGGGCAACCCCACCGGGCCCAACGTGATGGACGGCGTGGCGGCCTACAAAGCTGGTGGGCATGACGGGGTTATCGCCTTCGGCGGCGGCTCGGCGCTGGATGCCGGCAAGGCCATCGCCCTGATGG
>CAMPJN010000047.1 GCA_946886875.1 uncultured Pseudomonas sp. | reverse complement strand
TTGGCCATTTTTGCTGCTTTCCCTCGTTAAATAGCCAGCTATTCGCCTCGGAAAAGCAACAAAACTGCCTCAAACCGACTTTCCCTCGTTACGAACGGTTAAGCCCGACAGGCCCCATGCATACTCGGTCCGCTTCAAGGACCGGCTTTCTGGAGCAAAGTTCATGCCCTATTGGCTGATGAAGTCGGAACCCGACGAATTATCGATCCACGATCTGCAGCGACTGGGTCGAACCCGCTGGGACGGTGTCAGAAATTACCAGGCGCGTAACTTTATCCGCAGCATGCAGCCCGGTGATCTGTTCTTCTTCTACCACTCCAGTTGCCCCGAGCCGGGTATCGCCGGCATCGCCCGGATCGACAGCCCGGCATATGCCGATCCCGCCGCACTGGACCCTCACGGCCATTACTTCGACGCTAAGGCCAGTGCCGAAAAAAATCCCTGGAGCGCGGTCGATGTTGCCTTCGTCGAAGCGTTCGAGCGGGTCATACCGCTGGCCGAGCTGAAAGCGCAAAACGCCCTGTTAGAGCTGCCATTAGTGCACAAAGGCAGCCGTCTGTCGGTTATGCCCGTTACTGGTGCGCAATGGGCTGCGATCCTCGCTATCCGCTGAAATGGCGCTGTGCTATTTAATTAGATGAACCTTTGAGGCCATCTATGCTGCGGCGCTCTTTATCCCTATGGCCTGCGCGCATTGCGCTCGTCGCGATGTTGCTGGTGCTGTGCTTCGCCAGCTTGCTGCTTTGGCAACAGCTGCTGACCAGCCAGCAGCAACGCATCGCCGAACGCGTCGAATACCAAGCCCATAGCTTGGCGCGACAGCTGGAAACCAGCCTGATCGAGCAGGTCGACGGCCTGGGTAACCTGGCACTTTTATGGAACTACCGCGGGCGTATTCCGCGGGACGAATGGACGCTCGACAGTCAGTTCTCTCTGAAAAACTTCAAAGGCTATCAAGCCATTCAATGGCTGGGCCCCGATCTGGCAATGCGCTGGATCGAACCCATGCAGGGCAACGAAGCCGCGCAGCAGTTCCGGCTGACCCCGAGCCACCCCAACTATCAGTTGGCCATGCAGGCCAAAGCCACTGGCGAACCGAGCTTTTCCAATAGCTTCACCCTGGTACAGGGCGGTCGCGGCTTTATTCTCTATACCCCGCTGTATATCGCCGACGAGCAAGGCGAACGTATCTTCGACGGTTTCATGCAGGGTGTGTTTCGCGTCGAGCGCTTGATGGACGCACTGCTCAGCAACCTCGACAACGGCAACTTCAGTGCTTCCCTGCTGGAAAACGGCACGCCGATCTACAGGCGCGAACCCGGCCAGGCCATCGCGGCGCTGCAGCAGGAAATCCCCCTGCATCTGCTCAATAACAGCAATTTCGCCCTGCGCCTGGAACCTACCCAACATCTTGTGGAACAGCTGTCCACCCCACTGCCGGAACTGGTGTTCGCCGCCAGTCTGGTGATCAACCTGTTGCTGGTCGCCGCCCTGGCTCTGGCCTTGGAAAACGCCCGTCGCGCCAGCGCGCTGCAAACCAGCAACCGCCGGCTGAATGAAGAAGTCGAGCAGCGCGAACAGGTCGAACAGACCTTGCGCGACAGTCGCGAGCGCTTGCAGCTGGTACTCGACCTGACCGACTCCAGCCGCGACGGCCTGTTCATCATCAACCCGCAAACCCGTGACATCCTGCATATGAATCGGGCCATGCATAGCAGCCTGGGCTACAGCGCGGCCGCCTTCACCGAGCTGCTCAAACAAGACCCGGAGCAGCTGTTGCCAGGCTTCCACCTTTGGCTGGAAAACGTGCGCCAGGCGCAGCAGGATAAACTTTCGCCGATCTTCCAACGGGAGATGCGCAGGCGCGACGGCACTTATCAGGCAGCGGAAATCAGCGCACAGATAATGACGGTCAACGAGCATGAATATCTGATCGGAGTTTCCCGCGACAATAGAGAGCGCCTGCAAGTCGAAGCGCAACTGCAGCGCCTGTCGCAACAGGACGGCTTGACCGGTTTGTACAACCGACGCTTCTTCGACAATCAGCTGGCCAGCGAGTGGCGCCGCCTACGCCGACATAACGCGCCGCTGACCCTGCTGATGCTCGATATCGACTATTTCAAGGCTTACAACGATCAGCTCGGCCACCTGGCCGGCGACGATGTGCTGCAACAGGTCGCTGAGCTTCTGAAAGACTGCCTGCAACGGGAAGGCGATGTAGCCTGCCGCTATGGCGGCGAAGAGTTCGCAATCATCCTGGCCAATACCGATATGCAGGGCGGCGCCCATGTGGCCAGCCATATTCATGGGCAACTGGCCGGCCTGGACATCCCCCACGCTGCCAGCCCGATCGGCCGTATCACCCTGAGCATCGGCCTGGCCAGCATCGAGCCCAACCAGGACAACCAGCCCTATATGCTGATCGCGCGCAGCGACCAGGCGCTGTATCAGGCCAAACGCCAGGGCCGCAATCGCACCTGTGAATGGAGTCTGGATCTCACTACTGGATGATCAGGTTATTGAACAACAGGTCTTCCACCAGCGGCTTGCCCTCCTCCTGCGTCAACACCTCCTGCACCTGCTTGAGCGCTTCCACCCGCAGGTTTTCCTTGGCCTCGGGCGCAGCCATGGTGGCTTCGGTCTGCTGGGAGAACAGCATCACCAACTGATTGCGAATCAGCGGCTCATGATGCTTGACCGTAGCCTCGGTATCGGCGCCGGTCACCCGCAGGGAAATATCCGCCTTGAAGAACTTGAGTTTCGGACCGGAACCGAAGTTACCGACCAGTGCGGGAGACAGGCTGATGTAGGCCACTACCGGCGCAGCGCTTTCTTCGTCTTTCGGGTCTTCTTCGGCCTGCGCCAGCAATGGCAGGGACAGGGCGAGCAGCAATGCGATCCAGACTTTCACAGGGGCGTTTCCTCCAAGGGTCGAGCCATAGCATAGCCACAGCCGGGCCCTGGCCCAAGCCCTGCGCTTATACACATCCATCATGGCCAGCCATGCTCGTTGACCACAGGCCCCTCGTACCTACACTGCAAGCCGACCCTAGCCATCATTCGCAGAGGAATAGCCCGATGAAAGCCATGCTATGCAAAGCCTTCGGCCCAGCCGAAACCCTGGTACTGGAAGAAGTCGCCAGCCCCGAAGCGAAGAAGACCGAAGTCCTTCTCGAAGTCCATGCGGCCGGGGTCAACTTCCCCGACACCCTGATCATTGAAGGCAAATACCAGTTCAAGCCGCCGTTTCCGTTCTCCCCCGGCGGCGAAGCGGCCGGCGTGGTCAAGGCACTGGGTGAGAAAGTCGGCCACCTGAAAGTCGGTGATCGGGTGATGGCGCTGACCGGCTGGGGCAGCTTCGCCGAAGAAGTGGCGGTGCCCGGCTACAACGTCATGCCGATCCCGGCGAGCATGGATTTCGCCACCGCGGCTGCCTTCGGCATGACCTACGGCACCTCGATGCATGCGCTCAAGCAACGCGCCAATCTGCAGCCCGGCGAAACCCTTCTGGTGCTCGGCGCTTCCGGCGGAGTCGGCCTGGCCGCAGTGGAGATAGGTAAAGCCATGGGCGCCAAAGTGATAGCCGCAGCGAGCAGTGCTGAAAAGTTGGAAGTAGCCAAGGCCGCCGGGGCCGATGAGCTGATCAACTACAGCGACAGCAACCTGAAAGACGAAGTCAAACGCCTGACCAACGGCCAGGGTGCCGACGTGATCTACGATCCGGTGGGCGGCGACCTGTTCGACCTGGCCATCCGCAGCATCGCTTGGAATGGCCGCCTGCTGGTGGTGGGTTTCGCCAGTGGACGCATCCCCGAGCTGCCGGTCAACCTGACCCTGCTCAAGGGTGCCGCGGTGGTCGGCGTGTTCTGGGGCGCGTTCGCCCAGCGCCAACCGGCGGACAACGCCGCCAACTTCCAGCAGCTGTTCGCCTGGCACGGCGAAGGCAAGCTCAAGCCGCTGGTATCGCAGACCTTCCCCCTGGCGCAAGCGGGCGAAGCTATCGACACCCTGGGCCAGCGCAAGGCCGTGGGCAAGGTAGTGGTGCAGGTTCGCTGAGCGGTCGACGCCGCGGCGTATAGCGAGCAGCGCTTCGCCAGCTGTCCGTTCGGACACTGGCGAGCCATTGCGCGATTTGTTCACACTGCCGCTTCCATTCTCATCAGGAGTCCGCAATGTACTGCGTCACCGTGCTCTATCCGAATGACCCCGACGGTCATTTCGACTTCGCCTATTACCGCGACAGCCATATCCCGATGATGCTCGAGCTACTCGGCGATAATGTCCTGAGCACCGAAGTACGTCGCGGCATTCAGGCCGTCGACGGCTCCCGCGCTCCCTACTTGTGCCTGCTCAATACGCGTATCCGTTCTCCGGAGCAGTTCGCCCAGGTGATGGCCGAGCACAGTGAAAAGATCCTCGGCGATATCGCCAACTACACCAACCTGCAACCGATCATTCAGATCGACGAAACCCTCTGACTCCGCCATGGCGTGCCTCAGCACGCCCATCGCTCGCCCAGCTCCGGCGGCCGAACCTCAGGTCTCTCTTCATAAGGGCTGATTGATCGGCCCTTGTCGCGCGCCCCAGGTTGCAAATAAATCGATGCCCTCGCGCACGCTCGCACCTATCTGCGTGCTTGACGAGTCATATCCGCGATTTAAATAATGACCGCTATGAAAACAATCAACGAAAAAACCAGGCGGGGTCGCCCCCTCAGCTTCAACCGTGAGAATGCCCTGCACATCGCCCTCCAATTGTTCTGGAAACAGGGCTATGAGGGCACATCCATCGCCGACCTGGTCAATGCCATGGGCATTGCTCCGCCGAGCCTGTACACCGCGTTCGGCTCCAAGGAGCAGCTCTACATGGAGGTCGTCGACCTCTACCTGCAAGGGCCGGGCAATTTCATCCAGCATGCGCTGGCGCAAACCAGCGATGCCCGCAGCTTCACCCAGCAAGTCCTGAGCAACGCCGCCGATGAGTTCACAGCGCACAACCATCCGCCGGGCTGCATCGTCTCCAGCGGCCTGCTGACCAGCGCGACCCTGCATCACAAGATGGCGCAAAGCTTGAGCGATTTGCGCACCGCCACCCTGGGCGTGATCCGCCAGCGCTTCGAACAAGCCCAGGACTGCGGCGAACTGCCCGCCAGCACCAACTGCCACAGCCTGGCGCGCTTCTTCGGCGCGGTGATCCAGGGCATGTCGATCCAGGCCCGCGATGGCGCCGATGCCGCCGAGCTACACGCCATGGCCAGCCAGGCCATGGCCAGTTGGCCTGGCGCCTGAGCACCGCCCTCTGCATCTACCGCAACACACCCACGACGTCCCACCGCACCGCTGTTATGTGCTGAAATGCTCTGAAATATACAGCGACCAACCCGCGCAACTACTTTAGCGATCACTAGCCAATGCTGCTCAGCACTGGCTAGCGCCGCGCGACATCGCCGAGCCCGCCTAGAGAAGCGGGCTGATGCGAACGGCTCCTTGACTGCCGCCTTAAACCATCCGGCATCTTCGCTTTTCAAGGCCACTAGCTAAGGGAACCCGCCATGTCTGTGGAAAGAATTTTTATCGTTGGCGATAAATTCAAACTGTTCGCCGAAAACACCCATGTAATGGCCGTCAGCGAACTGGAGGCCATCCTCGATGGCGACCTGATACACCCGAACCTGCGCTTCCAGCTGGGCCAGGGCGTCTCCGAAGAACAGATCAGCCGCCTCCTGGAAAAAACCGCACGGCTGAAAAAGCCTTGGCTCGCCGACTTCGCCAAACCGGCCAAGGCCGGTCGCGAGCTGGCGCACAAGCACCAGGCGCAGAATTCGATGATCAGCGTACCGCGCCGCCTCAGCCACGACAGCTTCGAGGTCGACGTGCTGCTCGACGAACGCTGCGCCGAGATGAGTGACCACATCACCGGCCAGCACATCCAGGGCATGGTGCTCACCGAGGCCGCGCGGCAAACCTTCCTCGCCGTCAGCGAAGCCTTCTATTTGCAGGACGAGGCCGAAAGCAGCTACTTCGTGATCAACAATATGGACGTCGAATACCAGCGCTTCGTCTTCCCACTGCCGATGAGCATCCTCTACGAGGTACTCGAACACCGGATCAGCGAACGCAACAACTCGCAGCGTTTCGAAGTGCGTATGTCGGTGATTCAGGCCCAGCAGACCTGCTGCGTGATCAGGACCAAGTTCTCCACTTACCCCGACAGCCTGATCGCGGAAAAGGAAGCGGGCCTGGCCCAACAGGCAATTCTCAGCGAACTGAACCCGGAGATCGCCCATGAGAAACGTGCCTGAAAACACCGGCAGCTGGTCGGCATTCTTCGATGTCGACGGCACCCTGATCAGCATCAAGAGCATGTTCAGCTTCCTCGACTACATGATCGACTACCTGAGCATCGGCGAATCGACGCGAGTAGTGGAGTACCGCAAGACGCTGACCCGGATGATCGCCGAAGAGCAACCGCGCGAAGCGATCAATCGCTTCTACTACAGCATCTATGACGGTATCGACGTCGAACTGGTGAACAACCTGGGCCGTGCCTGGTACACCCAGGTACGCCGCGAGGAGGGCCTGTTCTTCGCCCGCATGCGCGATGAGATCCGTTGGCACCAACGCCAGGGCGCCAGCATCGTGCTGGTTTCCGGCTCCTTCGCGGCGATTCTCGCGCCATTGGCCGAGGAGCTCGGTGCCGACTTCATGATCGCCGCACCGCTGGAGGTCAAGGACGGCCGCTATACCGGGCAATTGACCGGCCAGCCGAGCATTGGCCAGGGCAAAGCCGAAGGTGTGATCGCCTTCATCCGCGAACACAACCTGCAAGCGCAACACTGTTATGCCTACGGCGATGACATCTCCGATATCCCGATGCTCGAACAGGTCGGCTACCCGATAATGGTCAACCCCGACGCCGGCTCTCGCGATCTCTGCCAGCAGCGTAACTGGAGCATTATCGAGGCCGCCTGACCGCGCCCGACCGCCTCTCCCCCCCTTTTCCTGGGAGGTTCGCCTCCCTTGCTTTTTTGGCTATGCCCCTAGCGGCTGCAGCCTATTCACGCCTGGCGATACGCCGACTGAGCGCGCCCGCCTGCTGCTCCCTGCACCGCCTTGCCAGCCGAGTTCGGCCGCTGTAGCGACAGCTGTTTTGCGCGCCAAACACTTCCGCCAACAAGCCCGCCGACCTCAACGCCAGCGGTCCGTTCCGCGCTACCTGGCGTCATTGCCGGCCAACCTGTCCGTTCGAACAGTGATGCCCGCGCCGCGGCCTGGGTAACGTGCAGCCTCATCCATCGGCCGCCGTAGCGCGGCTTGTATTCAGCTATTTTTGGAGCATGACATGAACAGAACGCTGGCGAATAAGAGTGTCCCGGCCGTGGGCTTGGGTTGCATGGGCATGAGCGAGTTCTACGGCGAAACCGACGACGCGCAATCCCTGGAAACCCTGCACGCCGCCCTCGATCTCGGCTACCGTCACTTCGACACGTCAGATATGTACGGTCGCGGCCATAACGAAGAGCTGCTGGGCAAATTCATCAAGCAACTGGGCAGCCGTCGCGACGAAGTGCTGCTGGCCAGCAAGTTCGGCATCTACCGCGACCCGGCGGACAAGTACAACCTGCTGATCGACGGCTCGCGCGACTACGTCAAGAAAGCCTGCGAAGCCTCGCTCAAGCGCCTCAACACCGAGTGCATCGACCTCTACTACGTCCATCGCCGCGACCCCAACACGCCGATCGAAGAAACCGTCGGCGCCCTCGCCGAGCTGGTGCAGGAAGGCAAGATCAAGGCCATCGGCCTCTCCGAAGTATCGGTCGAGACCCTGCGCAAAGCCCATGCCGTTCACCCGATCGCCGCCCTGCAAAGCGAATATTCGCTGTGGAGCCGTGACCTGGAAGAGCACACGCTGCCAGCCCTCGAAGAATTGAATATCGCCCTGGTGGCTTACAGCCCGCTGGGCCGCGGCTTTCTCACTGGCGCGATTACCAAGGAACACATCGAACAGGCCAGCGCCGACAGCGACTTCCGCGCCAAGCTGCCGCGTTTCCAGGGTGAAAACCTGGATAGCAACCTGCAACTGGTCAAGGCCCTCGAACAGCTGAGCAACGAGCTGGGCTGCACCTCCGCGCAACTGGCCCTGGCCTGGTTGCTGGATCAGTACGAAAACCTTCACGTGATCCCCGGCACCAAGCGCATCAAGTACCTGGCCGGCAACTTCGACGCCCAGACGATCAAGCTCGATGCCACCGCCTCGGCAATGCTGGGCCAGATATTCATGCCCCAGGCGATTGCCGGCAAACGCTATCCGGACGCCATTCTCAAAGGCACCAACATCTAAGTTGCCCCCGTCGGCGGCTCGAGCCGAGCCGTCGTCCATCCAACGCCAACGAGGAAACGCGTTGATGAAACCGCATGTATTGATCGTCGGGGGCGGCCCCACCGGTATGACTCTTGCCTTGCAGCTGCAACGTTTCGGCATCGGTTTCCGGCTGATCGAAAAACGCCATAAACAACCCTCCGGCTCCAAGGCCCTGAGCATCAACCCGGCCTCACTGAGCCTGCTCGACGATCTGGGCGTCGCCGACACCCTGGTCGGCCTCGGCCACAAAACTGAAGTGATCAACCTGGTCTACGACAACCGGCCGCTGATGCGTGCCCGTTTCGCCGGTTTGCCGAGCAAGTTCCCGTTCTTTCTGATGCTGCCGCAACCGGAAACCGAACAGGTACTGGAGCAGCGCTTGAACGAGCTCGGTCACACCATCGAGCGCGACTGCGAGCTGCTTGGCCTGCGCCAGCACGACGGCGGCGTGGAGGTCGAGTTGCGCAACGGCAATGGCCACGAGCGCCAGCGTTTCGACTATGTGGTGGGCTGCGATGGCGGCCTGAGCAAGGTTCGCAACGAGCTGCAACTGGACTTCAGCGGTTACGACTACAACATGCACTTCATCCTCGCCGACCTGCGCATCGAATGGCAGGGCGCCAAGGAACAAGGTTTCTATTTCATCCGCGACGACGGCTTCCTGATTCTGTTGCCGCTCAAGGATGGCTATCACCGCATCGTCATCAAGGTGAACGAGCAATGCGCTCCCGGCTATAAGCCGAGCCTGGACGAGATCCGCGACTATATCGCCCGCTACGAAATCGCCGGCCTGCAGGTCAGCGACCCGATCTGGCTGTCCAGCGCGCCCTTCTATAACCGCTCGGCGGCGACCATCCGCCGCGGCCGGGTATTTCTCGCCGGCGACGCCGCCCATCTGTTCAGTCCGATCGGCGGCTTCGGCATGAACTCCGGTATCGCCGATGCCTTCAACCTCGGCTGGAAGCTCGGTTACACCCTCAACGGCCTGGGCAACGACGAGTTGCTGCAGTCCTACGTCGAAGAGCGCGAGCAGAACACTCGCACATTGCTGGCCAAGACCGACAAATCCACTTCGCTGATCGCCCGCCTCAACCGCCACCTGCCAGCCGACGAGCAGGCTTATCTGCCGCGCCTGCGCAACCGTGAATTCATCCGCCGTTTCCCCCTGGAAACCGCCGGTTTGACCCTGCGCTATGGCACTCCGCGCAGCGAACTGCAGGCTGGTTGCCTACTGCCCTACGTCGAGGGTGCGGACCGCTTCGGCCAGGGCCGGCACAGCTTGCTGATTCTCCCGCCCGGCCCCTCAGAACGTGCCGCATTCAACCGACTGCTGGCCCTGCTCGAACCCCTGAATAGCCGTTTGAATATCCATTGGCTGGGCGCACAGCCTAGCGGCATGCCTTTCGGCAACCCTCTGGCCGATCCGCAACAACGCCTGCGTAACGCCTGGAAACTCGGCGAAGGCGAATTCCTCCTGGTCCGCCCGGACCTGTTCATCGATTGCCGCGGCCGGCTGGACGAGCCCTCCACGCTGACGTCCTTGATCGAGCGCTTCTACCTGAGCGATGTCTCGGCAGAAACCGAGCAACTGGCCGGATGAGGAGTGTCGAGATGTCACAGTCCCTCGGCCGTCCGCTCGGCCAGATCGAAACCAGCATGGCCGTGATGCACGAGCTCAACGGCAGCACCCAAACCGCCAGCCTGCTGAGCTTCGCCGGCCCCCTATCGGCCGCCACCCTGCAGCGCGCTGCGGAAAAACTGCACGGGCGCCATCCCTTGTTGCGCAGCCGCATCGTCGAGAGCGAGCAGGCGCTGTACTTCAAAGCCGACGTGCCTTTTGCCCAGATCAAGGTCTGCAACCACACCCTGCTCAGCGGGCAAACCGCGGCGCAGCTGCTGCAACACCAGCTCGACAGCGTGCTCGACCCGCAGCGCAACCTCTGGCGTCTGCTGTTGCTGTCCACCGCAGATCGCAGCCGCCATCACCTGCTGCTGACCTGTCACCACGCGATTGCCGATGCCGTCAGTCTCGCCCGTCTGCTCGGCGAACTGCTCAGCCTGTGCGAAAGCCTGCAGACGGGCGCCTCCATGTGCGCCCCCCAAGAACCGCTGGTTGCCGCCCTGGAAGCCCATATGGAGCCGGCACTGGAAGCGCTGCCGCCTTGCGAAACGCCGGGTACCGTGCGTTTTCTGCAAAGCGTGCCACTGGCGCGGCGACGCACCGGTGTACGTCGGTTGCTGCTCGATAAGCAGATCAGCGACGAGCTGCGCCGACTGGCCAAGGCCCAGGGTCTGAGCCTCAATTCACTGCTGGCCGGGGCGCTGCTCAAGGCCGCCAACGAAGTCGATCTGGGCAAGCAGATTCGCATCAACACCGCGGTCTCGCTGCGCCAACGTGCGGCGCAGCCCATTAGCGACGCCTCCATCGGCTGCTTTATCGGCGTTGTCAGCCATTGCCTGGCCGCGGCCGCCCGTTCGCCGGTCGCCCTCGCGCTGGATTATCAGCGCCAATTGCATGCCAGCCTGCCGCACCTGGCCAAACGCCAACCCGAGCAGGACCTGGAAGCTACACGCACACGCATCCACTCGCTGCGCTCGCACCAGAGTTTCGCCCACGGCATCGCCTTGACCAATCACGGCACCATCAGCTTTCCGCATTACCGCCATTTTCAGTTGCTCGATTACGCCAATGCGGCCTCGCGGGTGGCGGGCAATTTCGCCGTGGCCCTGCATGTCACCGGTTTCGCCTCGGCGCTGTCGCTGTGCTTCACCTTCCCCGTGCCGCTGATGGACGAGGCACGCATTCGCCTGATGAAAAGCAAATTGCACCAGACCTTGCTCGACTTCATATCCACTTCCGGGGCAACGCCATGAAATCCGCACGCATTCTGTTATCCGCCGGCCCTTTGCATTACTTCGACAGCGAAGGACCGGGGCCCACGGTGATCCTGCTGCACGGCAACTCCTCATCGGCAGCCGCCTTCACTACGCAGTTCGCCGCTTTCGGCACGCGCTACCGCCTGCTGGCGCTGGACTTGCCCGGCCATGGGCTGTCCGCCGCGGCGCCGGCCGAGCATTACAGCTTTGCCGGTTACGCCGATGTGTTAGTGGAGTTCGTCGAGCGCGCCGGGCTGCACGATTACCTGATCTTCGGCCACAGCCTGGGCGGCCACGCGGCACTCGAAGCGCTGCCGCGCCTGCCCGGCATCCGCGGGCTCGGCCTGATCGGTGCGGCGCCGTTCAATAGCGTCAACGCCGCACAACTATTCCACCCGGAGCCCACCGGCGGCCTGGTATTCCAGGCCGACCTGGATGACGAGCAGGTGGTGCGACTGGCCCGCGCCTTTGCCAACCCGGCACGTTTGCAGCAGGCGCAGCTCGACACCCTGGCGAATTACATCCGCGCCACCGATCCACAGGTTCGCGCCGCCCTGGGCGTCAGTCTGGGCAAGGGCGAATTCGCCGACGAAGTGGCCTTGCTGGCCGCCAGCGGCGTACCCGCGGTGCTGTTGCAGGGCCGCAACGACCTGTTTATCGACGCCAATGCCTGCGCCCGTCCAGGCATGTTCGCCCCCGCCGATCTGGCGGTGGTCCTGTTCGACGACTGCGGTCACTGCCCGCATGTAGAGGACCCAGCCCGGTTCAATGACCTGATGGACACCTTCATCAGCCAAACCTGTGAGAGCCTGCAATGAAAGCTTATGTAATCAATCGATTCGGCACGGCCGATGTCTTCGAAGAAGTCGAGCTGCCGACCCCGCAAGTCGCTGCCGGCCAGCTGTTGGTGAAGGTCGCGGCAAGCGGCATCAACCCGCTGGACTATAAGTTGCGCCGGGGCGATATCCCTGGTTTTACCCATGATTTCCCGGCCATCCTGCATGGCGATTTCGCCGGCACGGTAAGCGCGGTCGGCGCTGACGTGCAGGGTTTCGCCGAAGGCGACGCGGTCTATGGTTGTGCCGGTGGCGTACGTGGCCGGCAGGGCGCATTGGCCGACTATATGTTGGTTGATGCCGCCCTGGTGGCACCCAAGCCAAACAACCTGAGCATGGCGGAAGCCGCAGTGCTGCCGCTGGTGGTGCTCACCGCCTGGGAAGGGCTGATCGATACAGCGGCGATCAAGCCGGGCGACCGCGTGCTGGTGCATGGTGGCACTGGCGGAGTCGGTCATGTCGCCGCACAACTGGCCAAATGGCAGGGCGCGACTGTCTACACCACAGTCAGTAGTGCGGAAAAAGCCGCCCTGTCGCGCGAATTCGGCGCCGACGAAACCATCAACTACCGCGAACAGGATGTCGCCCAGTACGTCGAGCGTTATACCGACGGCGTCGGCTTCGATGTGGTGGTCGATACGGTCGGCGGCGAAACCTTCGAGCAGAGCCTGCTGGCCACCCGCGTCGGCGGTAGCGTGATCACCGTGCTGGCCATGGGCAAGCTGGACATGACCGTGGCCTGGGCGCGTAAGCAGACCGTGCATTGCGTCAACATGACCTGGCCGATGGCCACTGGCGAGGGCATGGAGCACCACGGTTTCATCCTGCGTGAAGCCGCCAAGCTGGCGGAGCGCGGGGTTTTACGGCCGTTGCTCGACGAGCAGCATTTCAGCTTCCGCGAAATTGCCTCCGCCCATGTCTATGCCGAATCCGGCCAGGCATTGGGCAAGGTCAGCCTGACGCGCGACTGAGTGAGCCCGAGCATGCCCAACGCCCTGATCGCCACGCCCCTCTGCCCCCGGCAAGCGCTGCTGCTGAATATCAGCGCCTTCCTGCTGTGGGCTTCGGCCACCCTGCTGTTCAAGCTGCTGGCCCATCTCCCGGTATGGGAGGTGTTCGCCTACCGGGTGCTCGGCTCGCTGGTCTGGTGCATGCTCGGCCTCGCCGTCGTCGGCGCCCTGGGCCAAGCCTGGCGCATCCTCGGCTCGTCGCGGCAATTGGCGTTGCTACTGCTCAGCAGCGCCTTGATCGCCTGCAACTGGTTTCTGGTGATCTGGGCGGTGGCCCAGGATCGGCTGCTCGATGCCAGCCTCGGTTACTACCTGTCGCCGCTGCTCAGCGTGCTGCTTGCCCATTGGCTGTTCCGCGAGCCCAGCGGGCGGCGCGAATGGCTGGCCGGCGCGCTGTGCCTGGCCGGGGTAATACTGATCATGGCCGGCGAACACAGCCTGCAAGTGCCCTGGATCGGCCTGACCATCGCCGCCACCTTCGCCCTTTACAGCGCGGTGAAGAAACGCTCGACGGTCGCGCCGCTGCTCGGCCTGACCCTGGAAACCGCCCTGGCGGCAATACCCGCCAGCGCCCTGTTGCTCTATAGCAGCCTGAATGCCGATGCCGCAGTCCAGTACAGCGGCCTCGACTGGGCCTTGCTGATCGCCCTCGGCCTGATCACCACCCTGCCCATGTGGCTGTATATCGCCTCGGTGAAAGCCTTGTCGCTGACCACCGTGGGCTTCCTGCAATACCTCAATCCAACGCTGATGTTCCTGCTTGCCGTGCTGCTCTTCGGCGAACCGGTCGGCGCGCTCAAGCTGGCCGGCTTCAGCCTGATCTGGTGCGCCCTGCTCGGCCTGCTGCTGAGCGTGGCCCTGGCCGGCTGGCAGCACAGATCGCAGCGTTTAGCCCAACCCACCCGTGTTGTCTGACTCGCCCAAGGAGACGGCATGAACCGGCAGACCACCGCCCCAACCCAGCTTGTCGCTTCCAGCGATTGGAACCGCTTTCCGCTGCCCGCCTCGTTTCGCGGCTGCGTGGACCATACGCCCAGCCTGCTAGCGGCCGAAGACAGCAATCAGGCCTGGAAGCGTCATATCGAGCAGTTGGCGCAAACCCCTTTCGGCGATATCGCCCTGGGTCGTCTGCAAACGGACGAATGGGCACTGGATGCGGCACTGACGCAACTACGTGCCCATGCGCCGCAACTACGACCCTGGCTGGACGCCCCTCAGCCCGTCGAGCTGGCGCCCCTGGTCAGCCTGCTGGCGCGACACCCGCAATGCGGCATCCAGTTGCGCGTGCAGCTTGGCGGGCGCAGTTGCGAACAGATCGGCGAACAACTGGTTGCCCTGGTCGACAGCGTCACCGAGCTGCATCAGTGCGGCGCAGCGCTGTGCCTGATATTGCAGGATGCGCCCAGCGCCTTGCCTTCGCAGCTGCACGCTTGCATCGAGTTCGCCCGTCAATTCGCCATCGATAGAATCACCCTGTGCGACCAGCAGGCGCGCCTGACCCCGCTGGGCGTGCGCAACCTGCTGACCCACTTGCTCGAGCAGTTCCCGGAGCTGCATGAGAGCGGCCCGGCACTGGCCTTCAAAGGTAACGACAAACACGGTCTGGCCCTGGCCAACAGCATGTCGGCGATCGCCAATGGCATCCACTTCGTACATGGCGCGATACTCGCCCAGGCGACGCCGGAAAGCCCGCTGGCGCTGTACCAACTGCTGAGCAACTACGCCATTCCCGAGGTCCGCCAGGCGAACCGCTATGCCGAACTGATCGGCCAGCTCACCGGCCTGCCCGTGGACTGCGGCGCCCATCGACCCGGCCCCGAGGCGAGTCACGAGGCGTTCGCGCCGCTGCGCGGCGAGGCACAGCCGCCTAGCGCCGCCACACCACGCTTTATCTTCAAGGTCAGCGCCGATGATTGGCACGTCCAACTGTTGATCGAAGTGGCTGGCCAGCAATTGGACCTCGGCGAGCGCGTGCATCACTACGTGCTGCTGCTCCTGGCCCGCGAATTCTGCCAACAACTGCAGGATCGCGGCAGCGCCGCGAGCGACCCGATGAGCCTGGGCTGGGTCGAGCGCGAGCACCTGTACAAGATGATCGGCGACAGCCAGGCGCAGCTCAACGTCAAGCTGTTCAGGGCGATCAAGCAGATCCACTGCGTCCTCGGCAAGGCCGGCCTGCCCAGCTACAAACCGGTCCTCACCCGCGTCGGCAGCATCCGCTTCGCCTGCCCGGATTTCACCATCTACAAAGATTCCACCCTCGAGCATGAGGTGCGCGGCTGGGCAGTACTCGCCCCGCCAAGCGCGCACGGCACGGCGACGGAAACAGGCAGCACTGCAACACAAGCATAAAAAACCAACGATAAAACACACACAGAAAAAACAAAGGAGACACCATGCGCCCAACGCTACGCGCCACCCTGGTACTGTTCGCCATCGGTTTCGGCGGCCACTCGCTGGCCCAGGCCCAACCGGCACGCCACACCCCACCGATGCTGGAACAACTGGCCAACCTGACATTCGTCAGCTCCAGCCTGATCAAGCAGAGCGCCTATTTCGAAGCCAACCAGGTGGTTCGCCGCTTCTTCCTGTGCATTCCCGAAGCCTCCAACCACAAGCTCGAACCGGGCGTGCTGGAAAATGTCGAGAAATGCTTCAATGAAACCGTTCACGACAACATCCACATCAATATCGGCGGCAACCTCTCCGACGGTCGCGCCTCGGCGCTGGCCATCGCCACCAAGGGCCTGGCGAGCATCCGTGACAGCGCTTCGTTCTCCCTCAGCGCACCCTATATGAGCAAATACCAAGGCGGCCGCCTGGCCGGCACCGGCACCATCGAGCTGAACTTCAACGTCATGGTGCATCAGAACA
>CAMPJN010000046.1 GCA_946886875.1 uncultured Pseudomonas sp. | reverse complement strand
CATGTTTTATTTTGATCATAGGTTTGCCTAACCACTGATTTATAAGCTTTTTTAGGATACGGGCGACATCGGCATGCTTAATATGCAGAACAGCACCACACATTAAGTTTGGCGCTGCTCGTGATGTCGGACGCGAGGGAAAAATCCGCTTGATTATAGAGATCGGCCCTGCCACTGACCACCCGACCACTTGCTTTTTTTGAGCTTTCTGCAATAGCGGGCAACATATGCCGACTTGACCCGCAACCCGAGCCGAGCGAAACAGGAACATCCACCTAACGGGAGTAGCTCATGCGTCGATTTCTGTTGTTTAGCGCCCTGCTGCTGTTAAGCAATGGCCTGCTCGCCAGCACCAGCGAGCGCCTGCGTGAAGCCGGCTTCAGCGCACAGTTCGAGCTGAACCAGGAGGCCCTGGAGCGCAAGAACCAGAGCGTCCTGACTTACCTGTGGGCCGATGTCTATGCCGCGGCTTTTTATGCCCCGACCGGGGCCAGCCCCAGCCAAGCCTTCAACGCCCCGCTCAGCCAGCGCCTGGAACTGTACTACTTTCGCAATATCGATCGCGAAGACGTGATAGAAGCTGCCTGGGTTACCCTCAACCGGCAGCACGACAGCCGCACCCTCGAACCGCTGCGCAAAGCCCTCGACGCCCTGCACGAGAATTTCCGCGATATCCGCCCCGGCGACCGCTACGCCTTGAACTTCAGCCCGAACGGCGGCCTGAGCGTGGAGCGCAACGGCGAAATCGCCTTTACCAGCCAGGACCGGCAACTGGCCAAGCTCTACCTGGGAATCTGGCTCGCGCCCAAAGGCCTGTCAGACGAACTGCGCAGTCGCCTGTTGGCGCAATAGCGCTCAGCGACCGTCATGCCCCAGCCAAGGCTTTTTTACAGAAACAAAAAACGGGAGCCGAAGCTCCCGTTTTTCATTCAACACTGACGCTTAGCGGGGAAACGCTGGCGGGTTGACACCGGCCATGTCTTCCATCACCCGCACCACCTGGCAGCTGTAGCCGAATTCGTTGTCGTACCACACATAGAGCACGACGCGGTTTTCGTTGGCGATGGTCGCCTCGGCATCGACCACACCGGCGTGGCGCGAACCAACGAAGTCGGTGGATACCACTTCCTGGGAGCTGACGAAATCGATCTGCTTCTGCAGATCCGAATGCATGGCCATCTGGCGCAGGTATTCGTTGATCTCTTCGCGGGTGGTGGCCTTCTCCAGGTTCAGATTGAGAATGGCCATGGACACATTCGGCGTCGGCACGCGAATGGCGTTGCCGGTCAGCTTGCCCTTGAGCACCGGCAGAGCCTTGGCTGCAGCGGTGGCAGCGCCGGTTTCGGTGATCACCATGTTCAGCGCAGCGCTACGACCACGACGACTGCCCTTGTGGAAGTTATCGATCAGGTTCTGGTCGTTGGTGTAGCTGTGCACAGTCTCGACGTGACCGTTGACGATACCGTACTGATCATGCACCGCCTTGAGCACCGGCACGATGGCGTTGGTGGTGCAGGAAGCCGCGGAGATAATCTTGTCGTCGGCGCTGATATCGCCGTGGTTGATACCGTGCACGATGTTCTTCAGCGCGCCCTTGCCCGGCGCGGTGAGCACCACCCGATCGACACCCGGGCAAGCCAGGTGCTGCCCCAGACCTTCTGCATCGCGCCATACCCCGGTGTTGTCGACCAGCAGGGCATTCTTGATGCCGTATTGGGTGTAATCGACTTCAGTCGGCGACTTGGCGTAAATCACCTGAATCAGGTTGCCATTGGCGGTGAGGGTGTTGTTCTCCTCATCGATGGTAATGGTGCCGTTGAACTTGCCATGCACCGAATCGCGACGCAGCAGGCTGGCACGCTTGACCAGGTCATTGCTGGCGCCCTTGCGCACGACGATGGCGCGCAGACGCAGACCATCACCACCGCCGGTTTTCTCGATCAGGATGCGCGCGAGCAAACGGCCGATGCGGCCGAAACCATAGAGCACCACGTCGGTGCCTTCGCGACCCGCACCATTTTGCGCACCTACCACCTCGACCAACTCGTCTTTGACGAACTGCTCGATGCTACGGCCCTGGCCTTCGGCCTTGAACTTGCCGACCATCTTGCCCAGGTCCACCGAGGCGGCGCCCAACTTGAGCTCGCTCATGGTTTTAAGGATGGGGAAGGTGTCATGCACCGACAGCTCTTTGTCGTCAGCCAGGCGATGGCGGGCGAAACGGTGAGCTTTGAGAATGTCGATTACCGAACGGTTGATCAGACCACGGCCGTAGATCGAGGTGACCACGTTGTTGTTACGGTAGAGTTGACCAATCATCGGAATCATCGCTTCCGCAAGGGCTTCTCGATCGATCCACTCACCGAGACACTGGTCGGGCTTCTGAGTCACGGGCAGTACCTTCCACATGTAGGGGCTTAAAAAGGGGGCTACATTATGCCGACGCGCGCTATCGCCGGCAATCTGCAGCGGACGAAACACTGACAGCAAGCAACTTGGATAGTTACAATCCCCAGCCCTGTCGTATGACCGTGAGCTGCCCGTGCCTGTAACGCCCGAGTCCATATTGCACCTACCGTCCTTGCCTGCCGCCGCCGGAAAGCAACACTGGGGCAATCTGCCCGGTGCCGCCCTGAGCCTGGCAATTGCCGAGGCCGCCAGCGCAGCCAAGCGCTTCACCTTGCTGCTGACCGCCGACAGCCAGAGTGCCGAGCGACTGGAGCAGGAGCTGAGCTTTTTTGCGCCGCAACTGCCGGTGCTGCACTTTCCCGACTGGGAAACCCTGCCTTACGACCTGTTCTCGCCGCACCAGGACATTATTTCCCAGCGCATCGCCGCACTCTATCGCCTGCCGGAGCTGAAACACGGGGTTCTGGTAGTGCCTATCACCACCGCCCTACACCGCCTGGCGCCGACGCGTTTTCTGCTCGGCAGCAGTCTGGTGCTGGATGTCGGCCAGAAGCTCGATGTCGAGCAGATGCGCACACGCCTGGAGGCTTCGGGCTACCGCTGCGTCGATACGGTGTACGAACACGGTGAGTTCGCCGTACGTGGCGCGCTGATCGATCTGTTCCCTATGGGCAGCAAGCAACCGCTGCGGATCGACCTATTCGACGACGAAATCGAAACCCTACGCACCTTCGACCCGGAAACCCAGCGTTCGATAGACAAAGTCGACTCGGTCAAACTTTTGCCGGCGCGGGAGTTCCCCCTGGAGAAAAAGGCCATCACTGATTTTCGCGGGCGCTTTCGCGAGCGTTTCGACGTGGATTTCCGCCGCTGCCCGATCTATCAGGATCTATCGACCGGCATCACCCCGGCCGGCATCGAGTACTACATTCCGCTGTTCTTCGAAGAAACCGCGACCCTGTTCGACTATTTGCCGCAAGACACCCAGGTGTTCTCCCTGCCCGGCATTGAAAAGGCCGCCGAACAGTTCTGGAACGATGCGCGTAACCGTTATGAAGAGCGTCGTGTCGACCCCGAGCGTCCGCTGCTGCCGCCGGCGGATATCTTCCTGCCGGTCGAGGACTGCTTCGCGCGCCTGAAGAACTGGCCGCGCGTAGTGGTCAGCCAGGACGACATCGAACCGGGCGTCGGCCGCCAACGCTTCAGCGCCCGGCCACTACCGGACCTGGCGATCGAGGCCAAAGCCACTGAGCCGCTGGCCGCACTGCGCCGCTTTATTGAGGAATACCCGGGCCGCGTACTGTTCTGCGCCGAGTCCGCCGGGCGTCGTGAGGTACTGCTCGAACTGCTCGCTCGACTCAAGCTCAAGCCAGTGGAAGTCGGCGGTTGGCCGGAATTCGCCAGCAGCAAGGAGCGCCTGGGCATCTGCATCGCCCCGCTCGACGAAGGTTTACTGCTCGAGGATCTGGCCCTGATCGCCGAAAGCCCGCTGTTCGGCCAACGGGTGATGCAGCGCCGACGCCGGGAAAAATCGCGGGACGGTGGCGACAACGTCATCAAGAACCTTGCCGAACTGCGCGAAGGCGCGCCCGTGGTGCATATCGACCATGGCGTCGGCCGCTACCTGGGTTTGACCACCCTGGAGATCGACGGCCAGGCCGCAGAATTCCTCGCTCTGATGTATGCCGAGGAAGCCAAGCTGTATGTGCCGGTGGCCAGCCTGCATCTGATCGCCCGCTACACCGGCAGCGACGATGCCCTGGCGCCGCTGCATCGCCTTGGTTCGGAAACCTGGCAGAAAGCCAAGCGCAAGGCCGCCGAACAGGTGCGCGATGTCGCCGCCGAACTGCTCGACATCTATGCCCGCCGCGCTGCCCGCGAAGGCTATGCGTTTGCCGACCCCAAGGCCGACTACGCCACTTTCAGCGCCGGCTTTCCGTTCGAGGAAACACCGGATCAGCAGGCGGCCATCGAAGCGGTGCACGACGACATGCTGGCGGCCAAGCCGATGGATCGCCTGATTTGCGGCGACGTCGGCTTCGGCAAAACCGAAGTGGCGATGCGCGCCGCCTTTATCGCCGTGCATGGCGGCAAACAGGTGGCGGTACTGGTGCCCACCACCCTACTCGCCCAGCAGCACTACAACAGCTTCCGCGATCGCTTCGCCGACTGGCCGGTAAAAGTCGAAGTGATGAGCCGCTTCAAGAGCGCCAAGGAAGTCGGCGAGGCCATGCAGCAATTGGCCGAGGGCAAGGTGGATATCGTCATCGGTACCCACAAGCTGCTGCAGGGCGACGTCAAATTCAGCAACCTGGGTCTGGTGATCATCGACGAGGAACACCGTTTCGGCGTGCGCCAGAAGGAACAGCTAAAAGCGCTGCGCAGCGAAGTCGACATTCTCACCCTCACCGCCACGCCGATTCCACGCACCCTGAACATGGCCGTCTCGGGCATGCGCGACCTGTCGATCATCGCCACCCCGCCGGCGCGGCGCCTGTCGGTGCGCACCTTCGTCATGGAGCAGAACAACCCGACCATCAAGGAAGCGTTGCTGCGCGAACTGTTACGCGGCGGCCAGGTGTACTACCTGCACAACGACGTGAAAACCATCGAGAAGTGCGCCGCCGACCTGGCCGAACTGGTCCCGGAAGCGCGTATCGGCATCGGCCACGGGCAGATGCGCGAGCGTGAGCTGGAACAGGTGATGGGCGACTTCTACCACAAGCGCTTCAACGTACTGATCGCCTCGACCATCATCGAAACCGGCATCGACGTGCCCAGCGCCAACACCATCATCATCGAGCGCGCCGACAAGTTCGGCCTGGCGCAGCTGCATCAGCTGCGCGGCCGCGTCGGGCGCAGCCACCACCAGGCCTACGCCTACCTGCTGACACCACCGCGCAAACAGATGACTGACGACGCACAGAAGCGCCTGGAAGCGATCTCCGGCGCCCAGGATCTCGGCGCGGGCTTTCTGCTCGCCACCCATGACCTGGAAATCCGCGGCGCGGGCGAACTGCTCGGCGATGGCCAAAGCGGTCAGATCCAGGCAGTAGGTTTCACCCTCTATATGGAAATGCTTGAGCGCGCGGTCAAGGCCATCCGCAAAGGCGAGCAACCGAATCTCGACCAACCCCTGGGCGGCGGGCCGGAGATCAACCTGCGGGTGCCGGCGCTGATCCCCGAGGATTATCTGCCCGATGTGCATACCCGCCTGATTCTCTACAAGCGCATCGCCAACGCCGCCGACGAGGATGGCCTGAAAGAACTGCAGGTAGAGATGATCGACCGCTTCGGCCTGCTGCCGGAGCCAACCAAGAATCTGGTGCGCCTGACCCTGCTGAAACTGCAGGCGGAGAAACTCGGAATCAAGAAGGTCGATGCCGGCCCCCAGGGCGGACGCCTGGAGTTCGCCGCCGACACCTGCGTCGACCCGCTGACCTTGATCCGGCTGATCCAGAGCCAACCCAACCGTTATAAATTCGAAGGCGCTACCCTGTTCAAATTCCAGGTACCCATGGAGCGCCCCGAAGAGCGTTTCAATACCCTGGAAGCACTGTTCGAACGCCTGACCCCCTCTACTTGAAAGGATTGACCGATGCGCACCCTACGCACCCTGGCCCTGCTGCCGCTGATACTGCTGTCGTTACTGAGCGCCACTCCGGCCGTTGCCGAATCGCTCTATCAAGTGGAGGTGATCGTCTTCCGCCAGAATGCCGAACAGCTGTTTACCGCTCGCCCCGCCCCGGACGACTGGGCGCAAGGCGCGCAACCCGTCAGTGCAGATATCGAACGCGCGACGACGCTGGATACTGAAGCGAGCAAACTAAACTCTGGCAACGGTTATCACGTATTGCTGCACAAAGCCTGGGCGCAACCCATAAGCGCCACCCCCGGCAGCATGGCACTGAGTACTGGCGACGAACAATTCGGGCACTTTCCGGTAGAGGGCACGCTGACACTCAAGCAGGATGGCCTGATCGACCTCGACGCCAACCTCTGGATCAACCAGTTCGATGAGAGCGGCCTGCTCAATAGCAGCGAGCTGTTCAAGCACAGCATTCGCTTGCAGAACGGCGAACTGACCTTCCTCGACCACGGCAGCCTCGGCATGCTGGTACGCATCCGTTCGCTTTAATACCTGACAGTCGATGGCGCGCGGCGTAAAGCCATAAGCAGGTAGACAGAAAAAAGGCCGCGAGAAGCGGCCCCATTTCGCAAATCCGAACTCAACTGGTCAATACGTGGGCCAGCACAGACTTCACCCGCCCCATGCCCTCTTCCAGCGCACGGTCGATTTCCGCCATGGTGATCAGCGTATTGGACTTGCCAGCGGCAGGGTTAACCACCAACGCCAGGCAGGCATAGGGCAGCGCCAATTCACGCGCCAGCGCCGCCTCCGGCATCCCGGTCATGCCGACGATGTCGCACCCATCGCGCTCCATACGGGCGATTTCCGCAACCGTCTCCAGGCGCGGCCCCTGGGTACAACCGTAGACTCCGTGGGAGCTGTAAGCGCAGCGCTGCTGATCGAGGGCATTGGCAAGCTTTGCGCGTAGCGCAGCGTCGTAGGGATGACTGAAATCCACATGGGTCACATGCTCGAGCTCACCTTCATAGAAGGTATGCGCACGCCCCGAGGTGTAATCGATAAGCTGATGCGGCAAACAGAAGTGTCCGGTGGCCATCGATGAATGAATCCCACCCACCGCATTCACCGCGATGATCGCTTTGGCACCCGACTCTTTCAGCGCCCATAGATTGGCGCGGTAGTTCACCTGATGCGGTGGAATTCGATGCGGATGGCCGTGACGGGCGAGAAACAGCACTTCTTCACCGCCGGCATATTGCCCTCGCAGCACCGGCGCCGAGGGCGCGCCATAAGGTGTATCCAGATGCAGCGCAGCATTGATGGTCAGCCCATCTAGCTGAGTCAGGCCAGTACCGCCGATAATGGCGTAGACAGTCATTTAACTCTCCTCAAGCGATTAATTGCGCGGCACGTAAGGCGCCGAGCGCTTCCAGCCAACGTGGGTGCTGCTTGTATTCGATACCCGGAAAAGCTTGCCGGCGCATGCGCGCCAAACCCTGAGGAGGTACCACCTTGAGACGCTGCAAGGCGCTCAAAGCCAGTTCCGCCGCGCCACGATCGTTACACACCAGACCCATATCGCAGCCGGCGCTGAGAGCGGCCTCGATACGACAAGCCGCATCACCGACCACATGGGCGCCGGCCATGGACAAGTCGTCACTGAAGATGACTCCATTGAACTTCAACTCGCCGCGCAGGATGTCCTGCAACCAGCGCCGGGAAAAACCGGCGGGCTGAGTATCCACTTGAGGATAGATGACGTGGGCGGGCATCACCGCCGCCAGTTGCTGACTCAACTGCGCGAACGGCTGCAAATCCCAGGCGCGAATCTGCTCCAGGCTGCGCTCATCCACGGGAATCGCCACATGGGAGTCGGCCTCGGCCCAGCCATGGCCGGGAAAGTGTTTGCCGGTAGCGGCCATCCCCGCAGCGCTCATACCGCGAATAAAAGCTCCAGCCAGCGCCGTGGCGCGTTGCGCATCGCCTTCAAACGCCCGGCTGCCGACCACCGCACTGCGCTGGTGATCAAGATCCAGCACTGGCGCGAAACTCAGATCCAAACCGACCGCCAACACCTCGGTGGCCATCAGCCAACCGCAATGTTCAGCCAGTGTTTCGGCATTGACATTATCGGCAAGCGCGCGCATCGCCGGCAGCCGCACGAAGCCCTGGCGCAGACGCTGTACCCGCCCGCCTTCCTGATCGACGGACAGCAATAGATCCGGGCGCAGCGCGCGGATGGCCGCAGATAGCTCGCGCACCTGCTGCGGACTTTCGATATTGCGCGCAAATAGAATCAGACCGCCGACTTGCGGCTGACGCAGCAAGTGCCGGTCCTCGGCGGTCAGCCAGGTACCGGCGATATCCAGCATCAACGAGCCTTGCATGCAAATAATCCTTAACCGAGAGATGCACTCGCCCAGACCGGGCATGACGCCTCGTCGATCTGCACGGCGCAGTGAACAGGGACACGCGGGAACAGCTCAAGCAAATCGGTATTGCGCATGCGCACGCAACCGTGGGAACGCGGCGTCCCCATGGGCTCGCAGTCAGGCGTGCCGTGCACATAGATATAACGGCGAAAACTGTCCAATTCGCCCAGCCTGTTACGCCCGGGCTCACAGCCACTGAGCCAGAGAATCCGGCTGAGAATCCAGTCACGCCCCGGAAACTGCTCATGTAGAAGCGGCGTCCAGACCTCGCCGGTCCAGCGCCGCCCACGCAGCACTGCGGCGCATGGCAGACCCGCGCCGATCTTGGCGCGCACAGTATGCAAGCCTCTCGGGGTACAACCGGAACCATTGCGCTCGCCGGCGCCATTGGCGGCCGTGGAGACAGGCATGCGCAACAGCAGCTGCCCGTCGGCAAAGCCATACAGGTACTGATCGGCAAGCGAGATATGAAGGAAATCGAGGTTGCGCATGGGCGGCTAGCTTAGCGGATCGTATCCGCCAAGCCCACCCGCGACAGATCAAACTTTGACAGCGGCGCCAGCACCTTTGACCCGAGGCCGGAGTTGCGCATTAGCCAGGGCGCTATCGGTCACACCGCTTTCCGAACGCATACCGGCTGCAAGAAACGGCACCATCAAGCGCATTACCTGCTCGATCGAGGTATTCACCCCGAAATCGGCCTCGGCCATGGCGCGCAACGCCTTGATACCGGACATGCTGAACGCGGCGGCGCCGAGCATGAAATGCACGCGCCAGAACAACTCCAGCGGCGGGATACGTGGAGCGGCTTCATGCACCAGCAGCATGTAGCGGCGGAAGATCTTGCCGTATACCTCTTGCAGGTATTTGCGCAGGTGCCCCTGGCTTTGACTGAAAGCCAAACCCAACAGGCGCATGAAAATCGATAGGTCGTTACCGCTACGTGGCTTCACTTCCAACGCCAACTCGACCAACAGCTCCAGCAGTTCCTCAAGACTGTAGGTCGTCCCAGGCTTGGCCTGGCGGCGATCCAGCTCACGCTCGAGGCTGCTGCAGAACGGCCCGAGAAAACGCGAGAAAACCGCTTGAATCAGCGCCTTCTTGGAGCCGAAGTGATAATTCACTGCAGCCAGGTTGACGCCGGCCTTACCGGTAATCAAACGTAACGAGGTTTCAGCGAAACCTTTTTCGGCAAACAACTGCTCTGCCGCATCCAGAATGCGTTCAACAGTTTCCGACTGAGCCATGACTTCTCACCTAACAAACACTCGTTTGAAACATACGTTTTAAGCGGCGTCCTTGTCAAGCCGAAGGACCGCATCTTATCGGCAAGTCGGCAACACAACCAAACATTCATCGTTTGCAGACGCCTGGCTTTGGGAGCGAGTTACAGCTTAGCCAGCGAACGCCTGGCTAAAGGAGATAAATGAGTGATTGCCAAGCGAAATTCACTGTATATAATCCCAGTCACTGTATATAAAAACAGAGTCGACCATGCTCAAACTAACGCCACGCCAAGCTGAAATTCTCGCTTTCATCAAGCACTGCCTTGAAGACAACGGCTATCCGCCTACCCGCGCAGAAATCGCTCAGGCGCTGGGTTTCAAATCGCCGAACGCGGCCGAGGAACACCTCAAGGCTCTGGCCCGCAAAGGTGCCATCGAAATGACCCCGGGTGCCTCCCGCGGTATCCGCATACCCGGTTTCGAGCCGAGCAACGAGGAAGATGGTTTACCGGTAATCGGCCGGGTTGCCGCTGGCGCACCGATACTCGCACAACAGCACATCGAAGAATCCTGCCGGATCAATCCTGCGTTCTTTCATCCCCGGGCCGACTATCTGTTACGGGTACGCGGCATGAGCATGAAGGATATCGGCATCTTCGACGGCGACCTGCTCGCCGTTCACACCACGCGCGAGGCGCGCAATGGCCAGGTAGTGGTCGCACGCATAGACGACGAAGTCACGGTTAAACGCTTCAAACGCGAAGGCAACACCGTGTGGCTGATTGCCGAGAACCCGGAATTCGCACCCATCGAAATCAACCTGGAAGAACAGGATCTTGTGATCGAAGGCCTGAGTGTCGGTGTTATCCGTCGCTAACAGATGACTTTTCCGCAGCACCGGCAATGCAGGTCGCTCTCAACTGCCTGCCAGAGGAGGCTTTATGCAGTTCCCACAGTCGCTGAACCGTACACAATTACCGCTGTTCGAAGGCTTTCTCGCGGCCAGCGCAGTGCCGCTGCTGAACGATTTGATCGAGGCGCCCAGCCAGGACACGCCAGAAGCCTTCAGCGAAATGTCCCTACGCGGCGCCGCCGGTCACTGCCTGAGTCTACTCGCGCCGATTCTGCGCGAACTCAGCGAGAACAATGACGCGCGCTGGCTAACCCTGATCGCACCGCCATCGAGCCTTACGCAAACCTGGCTGCGTGAGGCGGGGCTAAATCGGGAACGCATTCTGATCCTGCATCCACGCGGCGGGCAAAGCGCCCTGAAACTCGCGCAGCAAGCGCTGGAACTGGGCCGCAGCCACACGGTGGTCAGCTGGCTTCACCCACTGGAGCGTCCGGCTCGCCTGCAATTGGAAGCAGCTGCCCGACAAGGCGAAGCACAAAGCTTGAACATCAGCCTGGGATAAGAGGTTGTGAAAAAACTCGGAAGCCGCACAAGGACCGTGCGCTAAACAAACCAGCGATACGTCGGCCTACCACCTGACGCTTGAAAATGCCTTGCCCAAGACAAGAGCCCCGTCCTGCATTCAATGCAAGACTCGCGGCCCTTCTTCATGATCGAAGTTGCCTTCCGCCAATCGCCCCGCCATCTGCACACCGACATTGAGCATGGCCTTAGCCACCTCGACATGCTGGCCCTGCAGGAACGCCTTGGCGTCGGCAGAAAAATCCAGCACTACCAGTGACTCCTCATCCTCCGCGCGGCGCAGGGCGATACGCCCATCGGGCAGTTCAACGATTTCCAGGAAGGATGTAGGCATAGATTTGGATCTCCACTAAAGGCCGGCATTGTAACAGCCGACCGGGACGTACCCTAGCCCGCCGATCCAAAGGGCTATTACCACTCGCTCAGGGTTTCGCGAAAGCGCTGCGCCAACGCCTTCAAATTCTGGCGCCATATTTCCAAGGTTTCCCGCGACAAGGGCTCGATCTCTTCATCCAGGCTGACCGCCGTGATCAGCGGCGTACTGGGGTCGAGCTTGGCTTTCTTGGCCGCTTGCGGCGGCTGGAACAGCTCGGCATAGGCCCCCAGCAATTGGGCTAGCCAACTGTCCGGGGACTGTGCCAACTCGACCAACTCGCCCAACTCCTGACTGGGAGCGATATCCAACACCGCCTGGGTAAGCAAATCTTCCGCACGCGGCGTATCGCTATTGGCCAGGCGGTAATAACCGGCAATCTCATGACACAAGCCGAGCAGCGCGCCATACAGATGAAACAAGGCTGCCTCGCGCTCGGCCTGAATCAGCGCCTGGGCGTTCATCGCCCGCCCCGCTTGCGCCTTGTGCCAGGACTCCAACGAGAGTCCGGCATAGAAGATCTTTTGATTGGTTCGGGTATAGAGCTCATGGGCCATCAGGGCGCCCTCCACAACGGATCAACCGACTATACGCGCCCGCCTCGACAGGCACGCAGTTTGTCCGATCAGCGTTTGTCTTCAACCTTCCACTTACCGCCGTCAAAGAAAGCGCGCCAACCGGTCGGCTTACCATCGACCTCGGTCTGTACGTACTGCTCCTTGGTTTTGCGGCTATAGCGAATCACTGCAGCGCGCCCTTCCGGATCTTTCTTCGGCGCGTCGCAGAGGAAATGGTACTTCGGATCGATCTCATCCTTATGCGGGATCAGTTCCAACACCAGCGGCGCACGGGTCTCGCGGTTCTTCGGGAACTGGCTGGCGGCCAGGAACAGACCCGAGGCGCCGTCACGCAGGATATAGGTGTCGTTGACCTTTTCGCACTTGAGCTCCGGCATCTTCACCGGGTCCATTTTCGGCGGCGCCGCTTCGCCGCTCTTCAGCAGCTTGCGGGTGTTTTTGCATTCGCCATTGGTACAACCGAAGAACTTGCCGAAACGCCCGGTCTTCAGTTGCATCTGGCTGCCGCACTTGTCGCACTCCAGGCTTGGGCCTTCGTAGCCTTTGATCCGGTACTGACCCTGCTCGATTTCGTAACCCGCGCAATCCGGATTGTTGCCGCAGATATGCAGCTTGCGGGTTTCATCCAGCAAATAAGCATCCATGGCGGTCGCGCATATCGGGCAACGATGCTTGCCGAGCAACACCAGGGATTCGGACTCGCCCTCATCGTCCGCAGCAATTTCGTCGCCCGGCACCAGATTGAGGGTCGACTTGCAGCGTTCTTTCGGCGGCAAGGCATAACCGGAACAACCGAGGAACACACCGGTGGACGCAGTACGAATCATCATCGGCCGACCGCACTCGCGGCAGGGAATATCGGTCGGCGTCGGCAGGTTGGCGCGCATGCCGCTGTCGCTGGCCTCGGCCACTTCGAGCTTTTTCTTGAAGTCGCCGTAAAACTCATCGAGCACATGCTTCCATTCGCGCTCGCCCTGAGCCACGTCGTCCAGGTGCTCTTCCATACCGGCGGTGAAACCGTAGTCCATCAGATTGGCGAAGCTTTCGCCGAGGCGTTCGGTAACAATATCGCCCATTTTCTCGGAATAGAAACGGCGGTTATGCAGCGCCACGTAACCGCGGTCCTGAATGGTCGAGATGATCGCCGCATAGGTCGATGGACGACCGATACCGCGTTTCTCCATTTCCTTGACCAGGCTGGCTTCGGAATAGCGCGCCGGCGGTTTGGTGAAATGCTGGCTCGGGTCGAGCTTGATCAGCTTGAGCACTTCGCCCTGGTTCATTTCCGGCAGCACATCGTCGTCGCCCGGCTTGCTCAGCTGCGGCAGTGCTCGGGTGTAGCCGTCGAACTTGAGGATACGACCTTTGGCGCGCAACTCGAACTGCGCAGCAGCGACTGTCACAGTGGTCGACAGGTATTCGGCCGGCGGCATCTGGCATGCCACGAACTGGCGCCAGATCAGCTCATAGAGCCGCTCGGCATCACGCTCCATACCGCTCAACTGGGTCGGCTTGAGGTTGACGTCAGACGGGCGAATCGCCTCGTGCGCCTCCTGGGCCCCTTCCTTGCTGCTGTAAGCGATAGGGTTGGCCGGCAGATACTGCTTGCCGAACTCGCCCTGGATAAAGTCGCGCACCATGCTCACGGCATCGGCCGAAAGGTTGGTCGAGTCAGTACGCATATAGGTGATGTAACCGGCCTCGTACAAGCGCTGGGCCATCATCATGGTTTTCTTGACGCCGAAGCCCAGGCGATTGCTCGCGGCCTGCTGCAAGGTCGAAGTAATGAACGGCGCAGAAGGTTTGCTGCTGGTCGGTTTGTCTTCGCGTTTGGCGATGCTGTAGGTGGAGCTTTTCAGCACGTCCAGGGCCGCCATGGCCTGGGCTTCGTTCAGCGGCTTGAAGGCGGCACCATTCTCCCGCGCCACTTCGAAGCGCACATTGGCGCCCTTGGTGGTGCCGAGATCTGCATGCACTTCCCAATATTCTTCCGGCACAAAAGCACGAATCTCTTTTTCGCGCTCGACCACCAGTTTCACCGCGACCGATTGCACGCGACCAGCGGACAGACCACGAGCGATCTTGGCCCACAGCAGCGGCGAGACCATATAGCCGACCACACGATCGAGGAAGCGCCGTGCCTGCTGGGCGTTGACTCTATTGATATCCAACTCGCCAGGCTTGGAGAACGCCTCCTGGATGGCCTTCTTGGTGATTTCGTTGAACACCACGCGCTTGTAGCGGCTGTCGTCACCGCCGATGGATTCGCGCAGGTGCCAGGCAATGGCTTCCCCCTCGCGATCCAAGTCGGTTGCGAGATAGATGGTGTCGGCTTCCTTGGCCAAGCGGCGCAATTCTTCGACGACTTTCTCCTTGCCCGGGAGAATCTCGTACTTGGCCTTCCAACCGTGCTCGGGATCGACGCCCATGCGCGCCACCAACTGACGTTTGGCCTTTTCCTTGGGCGTCAGGGCCGGCACTTCGCCCGCCACTGCCTTGCCGCGCTTGACCGGCTCTTTGGCGGTGCTTGCCGAGCCACTGGTAGGCAGGTCACGGATGTGGCCGATGCTCGACTTCACCACGTACTCGTTGCCCAAGTACTTGTTGATGGTCTTGGCCTTGGCCGGGGATTCCACGATGACCAGCGATTTACCCATGGATTGGAAAATTCCTGAATTCGATAAATGAAAGGCGGGAGTCGCCTTGTAGCCTGTTGAAAAAGGTCGCGAGTAAAAGCTCGACAAGCCGAACCCAGCCGTGGAAGCGGCCTTTATCAGCATTCCGGGGGAGCTCTCGAACACATGACCAGCGCGGTGATCTTTCAACAGCCTGCTAGTGCGGCACCGCTATATATAGTGGTGGTTAAGCCAAGGTCAAGCGCAGCAATGGTGCAAGCTCAGATCAGGGCTGGGTGAAAAGCGTGTTTTCGCCCCGAATCAAGGCAAAGCGCGGCACCGTCTCGCCGTCCACTTCGACACTTTCACAGAACATTTCCAGAGGCCGCACCCAGAGCCCGTATTCGCCGTATAGCGCCTGATAGACGACCATTTGCTGTTCGGTCTCGGAATGGCGGGCCACGCCGAAAACCCGATACTCGGGCCCCTTGTAGTGGCGATAAAGGCCGGGTTGTAGCTGCATCGCTGAATTCCTTGAATTTTTCGCTGGCTAAAAATTCCCGGGAGAGATTTTTCACGTCGCGTATCGACGAACCCGAAGGGTGGCCACCATGGATGGCATGGCCAAAAACAAAAACCGGGGCACTAGGCCCCGGTTTTGCATCCCTGAACGCCTTCTCTGATTAACTAGAGGCGTTCGAAGATGGTGGTGATGCCTTGACCGAGCCCCACACACATAGTGGACACGCCAAATGTCCCACCGTTCTGCTTCATTACGTTGAGCAGGGTACCGGAGATACGCGCACCGGAACAACCGAACGGGTGACCCAGAGCGATAGCGCCGCCGTGCAGGTTGACCTTCTCTTCCATCTTGTCGAGCACTTTCAAGTCCTTCAACACAGGCAAAGCCTGGGCAGCGAAGGCTTCGTTGAGCTCGAAGAAATCGATGTCGTTGATGGTCAGGCCAGCACGCTTGAGGGCTTTCTGGGTAGACGGTACCGGGCCGTAACCCATGATCGCCGGATCGACACCGGCAACCGCCATGGCACGCACCACGGCCATCGGCTGAATGCCGAGATCCTGGGCGCGCTGGGCGCTCATCACGATCATGCAGGAAGCGCCGTCGGTGATCTGCGAGGAAGTACCCGCAGTCACGGTGCCGCCTTTCGGGTTGAACGCAGGTTTGAGCGCCGCCAGGCTTTCCAGGGTGGTCTCCGGACGAATGGTTTCGTCGTAGTCGAAGACTTTCAGGAAGCCGTTCTCGTCGTAGCCTTGCATCGGGATGATTTCATCCTTGAACTTGCCTTCGA
>CAMPJN010000045.1 GCA_946886875.1 uncultured Pseudomonas sp. | reverse complement strand
GGCGTGGTGCCGGAAAAAGGCTTCCCCATCTACCAGGACGCCGACATCGCCAAGGTGTTCACCTACTCGGGGCCGGATGCCCTGAAGCTTGAAACCTACGAATTCTATGCGCGCGGTTTCGGTACGCCGGCCAACGACACGCTGTTTACCCGCATGTATTGGGACTATTCCAACAATGCCTGGATGACGACCGTCGCTACCGCCGACGTGGCCGATGCCTCTGGAAAGCATTCCATTCTGGCCTGTGTCGATGTGCTGCTTGATGAGCTGATGGAACGGATTGCCAAGCCCGCCATACAGGGTGCGTACAGCTCATTGTTCATCGCTGGCGGAGAAGGCACGCTGATTTACCATCCCAAGGCGATGGAGCAGGTCAAAAGCAGCGCGGGCGAGGCGTCCATCCGCTCGCTCAAGATGGCTAAGGATTATCCACTGCTCGACGCCGTTGCCGATCTCACGCCTGGCCGGGCTCGAATCGTCCAGACACAGGACAACATCGTCGCGATGGGTTTCATTCCCGAGACCCCCTGGGTGCTTGCTGTGCATTATCCGCGGACCCTGATGACACCGGCCATTTTCGATAACCTGGTTATCGTCGTTGCTCTCGGTTTGCTGACCCTGCTGGTGGAAATTTTTATCCTGCGATCCATTTTGCAAAAGCAGGTGGCCCTCCCGTTGTTCCGGTTCGTCCAGGCTACACGCCTATTGGGCGTCGGTAAGACGCGTCTGTGCCCTGAGCAACTACCCATCCAGTCCGAGGACGAAATCGGTGAGCTGGCCCGTGCCTTTGCCAAAATGGCCGAGCGGGTCCAGGACGCACAGGCGCATCTGGAGCTCAAGGTACAAGAGCTTACGCGTCAGGCCAGCCACCTGACTGCGATTGCCAAGGAACGCGAGCGTGCCGAGACGTTGCTGCTGGAAAGTGAAAAACGATACCGGGACATTTTTGATAATTCACTGGACGCGTTGTTTCTATTGGAGCTGACCGACAAGGGCTTGCGCTACATCGAGATCAATCCTGCCTTTGAGCGGGCGGCAGGCGTGGGGCGGGCAGAGTTGATCGGCAAGACTATCGAGCAGACGTTGTCGCCCCGTGCCTCAGCGGTGGCAATGGCCAAGTATCGGCGCTGCGTGGAAAACTGTGTTCCGCTCGACGAGGAGGATGAACTGGACCTGCCCGCGGGGCGCCTGACCTTTCACACCACACTGATTCCGGTCCGTGATGCTGGAGGGCGCGTCGAGAGAATCGTCGGCATCGCTCGCGACATTACCGAACGCAAACACGCCGAATGGCTACTGCACGCCCGCGAGCAGGAATTCCGCGCTTTGGTGGAAAACACCCCCGATGTAATCGCACGTTTTGACCTGCAGTGCCGTTTCCTGTACGCAAACCCCGCAGCCCAAAAGGTGCTTGGCCATTCGCTGGACTTCCTGCAAAGCAAGAATTCGCGCGAGGTTTTTCCGGATGCGGATGTAGCGCGTTTCTTTCAGCACAAGCTCGAACATCTTATAGGTACGAGTAACGCGTCCGAAGAAGAGCTATCGATCAGCATCCCGGTAAAACGGCGCACGGAGATTTCCAGCTACCAAGTACGCCTGGTGCCTGAACGCGATCAACACGGGGCATTGGTGAGCATTCTTTCCGTCGGACGCGACGTCAGTGCCATGCATGCAGCCGAACAACGCCTCAAGGAGTCCCATGCGCAACTGCGCCAGCTATCTACTCACCGGGAAGCCATGCGTGAAGAAGAGCGCAAACGCATCGCGCGGGAAATCCATGACGAACTGGGTCAGCAGCTCACCGCGCTGCGTATGGGCCTTTCGCTGCTGCGCCTGCAATTCGGCGAAGGCCAATCGTTGTTGGTAGAGCGGATCCAGATACTAATGGGGCGGATCGACGAAATCATTCAAGTAGTTCGCAACGTCGCCACCGCGTTGCGGCCCTCAGCCCTCGATATGGGGCTGACGTCAGCGCTCGAATGGTTGGTCTCCGAGTTTTCAAAAAACACTGGCATCGTCTGTCGGCTCAGGGCACCCGCAGCCAAATTGGACCTGGATGACGAGCGCGCCACTGCGATCTTTCGTGTCATTCAGGAATCGCTGACCAACGTTGCCCGACATGCGCAGGCGAGCCGGGTGGACATTCACCTGGAATGTTCTACCGGGCACGTCCTGATTAAAGTCGCCGACAATGGCAAAGGCTTCGATCCAGGTCAGTTGCCCAAGGGCACACTGGGAATGCTCGGCATGCATGAGCGCGGACACATGCTCGGCGGAACGGTTACCATCGACAGTACCCCGGGGCAGGGAGCCTGTGTGCAGGTGTGTATTCCCTTTCAAATAGACCCTGAGATCCCGTGATCAAACTAATGATCGCCGACGACCACGCCACCAAGCGCGAAGGCTTGAAGCAATTGTTCGCACTGGCGGTGATGTGCAGGCGTGGCCGAAGCGGAAAACGGTGCCCGGTTGCTTGGACGAATGACGCAACAACTGCTCTGATTCCGCCGTTGCATTGGGCCTCACCGTCAAAGTGTGCTGATCGGCGAAAGGTGTCACTAATGACCTGGCCCAGGCCAGTGCCTGTGGCCGGCCTGGGGCAAATACCCCCTCCCCCCCATCGCCGCCGCTCAACTCATCAACGCAAGCAATGGTCGCCCGGATATGACGCTTATGCTTGGGTGAGTACCTGCGCAGGCGCCATGCTCAGGGGTAAGGCGATACTGCCGCGCGAACTCACTGCTTAGCACTACATGAATCGATCTAATGGTGCCGAAGATAGGAATCGAACCTACGACCTTCGCGTTACGAGTGCGCTGCTCTACCAACTGAGCTACTCCGGCACGATGCCGGCGTATTATTCAACGTAGCCGGGCAAGGCTCAAGCAGGTTTTTGCCGGCCCAGGCGGGCGGAACTGCTCTACTTGTCGGCCAGTTCGATACGGTCTTCGTGGATCAGAATACGGCCTTGTTTGTAGAGGCCGCCGATGGCTTTTTTGAAATTGCCTTTACTGACGCGGAACAACGCGCTGATCGCTTCCGGCGAGCTTTTATCGTTGAGCGGCAGCATGCCGCCCTGCTCGCGCAGCTTGTTGAGAATCTGTTCACCCAGGCTGCTGGCAGCCTCCTGGCCGACCAGCTGCAAGCTCAGGCTGATTTTGCCGTCGGCGCGCACTTCTTTGATAAAGCCCTTTTCCTGCATACCGCTACGCAGGAATTTGAACAGTTCGTTCTTGTGAATCAGGCCCCAGTGCTTGCCATTGATAATCGCCTTGAAACCCATGTCGGTGGACTCGGCGACCAACAGGTCGACTTCCTGGCCAGGCTTGTAGGTGGCCGGCACGTTATCGAGGTAGCGATCCAGACGCGCGGTGGCGGTGATGCGTTTGCTGCGCTTGTCGAGAAATACATGCACCACACAATAGTCGCCGACCTGCAGCGGGCGCTTCTCTTCGGAATGCGGCAGCAACAGGTCTTTCGGCAAACCCCAGTCGAGAAACAGGCCGACGCGGTTGATGTCCACCACCTTCAAGCTGGCGAACTCCCCGACCTGGACCTTTGGTTTTTCCGTGGTGGCAATCAGCTTGTCGTCGCTGTCGAGGTAAATGAATACGTTCAGCCAGTCTTCCACCTCGCTCGGCGTATCCTTGGGGATATAGCGCTTGGGCAAAAGTATTTCGCCATCCGCGCCGCCATCCAGATACAAGCCGAAGTCGGTGTGTTTAACGACCTGCAAACTATTCATTCGTCCAATTACAGCCATGGTGCCTACCCTCGTTGCGAGGCCGGCATTCTACCTGAGTTGCCGCCGGGTTTCTCGGCCCCGATGGGCCAGAATGTGCATCGAGCGCCCGCATCGAATCGAAAAATACTTTCCTGTAAAAACTTTCCAAATAACTCGTATATTTCAATCTAAACGTTATCAAACAATGACTTAGGCGATATATACGCTGCCAGGACGAAATATTCAGCGATTATTGAAATAGGCTAAAGGCGACATCGGCCGTTATTTACCAAGCAATTGTCAAGCAATTCGCGTACAATCTGCGGCCAATTAATTTTTAAATAGGTTAATGATCGTCATGCGCGTTAAAGCATCCAATAGCAAACCGAAACCCGCTCCAGCCGTTGAAACCAGCGCTTCGATCGATGCGCAAATCGCGGCTTTTTTGAAATCCGGCGGTGAGATCCAGCAAATCGCCAAAGGCGTCAGCGGCCAGGTTTACGGCACGTCCAAGCAAATCACCATCGGCAAGAAGTAATCCCGCCTACCGAGCCACGCAGCGCTTTGCCGGTTCCACAAAGCGCTGGCTGCCTCCGGCCTTCCACCCTCCCCGCTTCGCCCGCTAACTATTTCTGCTGAATTGGCAGGGATTACTGGCGTCTACTCATAATATTGTTTCAAAATCATGACCAGTCTTGAATCGCGGCATTTCAACACGCGATCAGCTCAGGAGTTGTCGTGCGTCCTTTCAGCCATTGGCTGCAACACCCGGTTAGCGCCCTGCTGCCGCTGGGTTTTCTGCTTATCCTCATTCCCCTGGCTAGCCGCTATGCCTTGGGCTGGGCGCATCCGTTCGGCCTGCTCTCCGACCTGGCCATCGGCAGCCTGTTACTGGTGTTGCTGTATCAGCGCAGCTGGCTGCTGAGCCTGCCGCTGCTGCTGATCTGGTGCCTGTTCGCCCTGGGCACAGTGGAGCTGGTTAGCGCCGTCGGGCGGATGCCGGAGCTTGCCGACCTGCACTACCTGAGCGACGCGCAATTTCTCAGCCGCTCGGCTCAGGGTAGCGGTCTCAGCCAACCCTTTCTGGCGGTGGCTTTGGGGCTGTGCCTGTTGGGCTATCTGTTTCTACGCTGGCGCCAAGCCGCCGCGCAGCCGACGCTCTCCCCCGTCTGGCTGCTTCCCGGGCTGGTGCTGCTTATCGGCCATGCCGCCCTGCAGTACCGCAGCCCCAGCGACGCCGACCAATGGCTGCAATTCAACCTGCCGCATAAATTGCTGGCCGAAGGTCTGAGCAGCGCGCAACGGCAAACCCAGGACTGGCTCGATGCGGACTTGCCGAGCAGCCCGCCGGACATCAACGACCTCACCCGGCTCGACCTGCAAGGCACGCCCTTGCTCGCCCAGGCCGGCAAGGCGCGCAATGTGCTGATCGTCACCCTGGAAGGCGTTCCCGGCGCCTATATCGAGGCCAGCCGCAAGGCCATCGGCAGCAGCTATCAGCAAGCGCCAATGCCGCGGCTGAGCGCCTGGGCCGAGCGCGGCATGCTCACTAGCGACTATGTGCTGCACAGTCATCAGACCATTCGCGGCCTTTACGCCATGCTCTGTGGCGATTACGGCAAACTCGATTCGGGCACGCCGAAAGGCATCGAACTGCTCAACAACCCCGAACGCAGCGAACAATGCCTGCCGGCGCAATTGCGCGAGAACGGCTTCAGCACCCATTACCTGCAAGGTGCCGGGCTGCGCTTTATGGCCAAGGACCAGATCATGCCGCGCATGGGTTTCGACAAAACCCTCGGCCGCAGCTGGTTCAACAACAAGCCTTACCTGGACTTCCCCTGGGGCATGGACGATAAGGCCTACTTCGAAGGGGCGCTGGGTTACGTGCAGCAACTGCGCAAGCGCAAGCAGCCATGGATGCTGACCCTGTTGACCGTGGGTACTCATCAGCCCTACTCGGCACCGGCCGATTACCTCGAACGCTTCCCGACCGCCAAACAAGCGGCCATCGCCTACCTCGACGACTCGGTGGCGGACTTCCTGCAAGCGCTGCACGATCAGGGCGTGCTAAAGGACACTCTGGTCATAGTCACATCCGATGAGTCCCACGGCCTGGAGAACGTCCGCCTGGCCTCGGCCTGGGGCTTCAACCTGCTGCTCGCCCCCGAACAGGCGCAGTTGCCGGCGCTGAAGCATGGGGTCTACGGCCACGTCGACCTGACCGCTTCGGTGCTCGATTATTTCGCCCTGCCGATGCCGGCGGATATCGCCGGGCGCTCGTTGCTGCGCGACTACACCAGCGGGCGGACGATGATTTCCTACACCAACGGTTTGCTCCGTGAACACGACGGTCGGGGCACGTTCACCGAATGCGATTTCCGCCAGGTATGTCGCCAATACGCCAGCCCGGGCTTTATCGCCGACAGCGCGCGTTATCTGCGCCGACTCAGCGGCCGCCCGGCGCGCCTGCTCAGCCAGCGCGCGGAGTTGCTCGACCAATCCTTGCGTGCCGGCCAGCCACAACCGCACTACCAGTTCGCCCAGCGCACGCCGATCAAACTCAGCGTGACCGCCCGCGACGACTGGGCCGACAACCTGGTCGGCGCCCAGTACCTGGAGCTGCCCGAGGGCACGCGCACCCGAGTCAGCCTGAAAATACGCGCGGTGCGCATGGACAGGCACGGTGCCATGCTGCAACTGAAGACCAAGGAATACGACCGCGATACGCTGGTACCGGTACCGGTCTTGCCGCTGCTCACCCTCGACAAACCCGTCGAAGTCAGCTTCACCTTCGACAACCTCAAGGCCCGCAAGGCGTTTTCCTTTCACCTGCTGGGCCAGGGTCGCGGCAGCATTGAAATCGTCGATTTCAGCGTCGTCAGCGAGCCGCTGAAAGAGCGCTTGCTCGCAGCGCAAAAAGACGCCGAGGAGATCGAGCTGCTAACGCCCTGATCGGTCTACTCTGGCGGTAGACCCACACGCAGCAAGCGGCCCTTGGCCTCGTCGGTCAATACGTAGAGGAAACCGTCTGGCCCCTGGCGCACATCGCGAATACGCGCCTCCAGCTCTTCGAGCAGACGTTCCTCAGCCACCACCCGCTCGCCGTCCATTTCCAGACGGATCAAGGCTCGCTCAACCAGAGCGCCGATAAACAAATCACCCTGCCACTGCGGGAAGCGCTCGGCATCGTAGAACGCCATGCCGCTGATCGCCGGCGACTTCTCCCATACATGCAGCGGTGGCTCGGTTCCCGCTACCCTTTTGCCCTGGGTCTCGGGAATCGCCAGGAAGCTGTAGTTGACGCCATGGGTAGCGAGCGGCCAACCATAGTTTTTGCCGGCCAAGGGGATATTGATCTCGTCGCCACCACGCGGGCCGTGTTCGTGAGTCCACAACTGCCCGGTCCAGGGATTGAGCGCAGCGCCCTGCGGGTTGCGATGACCATAGGACCAGATCTCCGGGCGAATCTCCGGGCGGCCGACAAAAGGGTTGTCGCGCGGCACCTGACCGTCCGCGTGCAGGCGCACCACCTTGCCTTGCAGCTTGTCGAGATGCTGTGCGGTCGGACGTTGATTATTTTCACCGAGGGTGACGAACAGATAGCCATCGCGGTCGAACACCAGCCTTGAGCCGAAGTGAACGCCCGTGGAGAGCTTCGGCGCCTGACGGAAAATCACCGTAAATTTCTCAAGCTGACGATTGTCCGCGGACAACCTGCCGCGCCCGACCGCGGTGCCGGCGCGCCCATCGTTACCGCCTTCGGCGTAGGCCAGGTAAACCAGACGATCGTTAGCGAAATCCGGCGACAGCGCGACATCGAGCAAGCCGCCCTGGCCCTTGGCATACACCTCGGGCACACCCTCGATGGGCGCGGACATTGCCCCCTGATAGCTGACCAGACGCAGCCGCCCAGGCCGTTCGGTCACCAACATGCCCTGGGCATTGGGCAGAAAAGCCAGCGCCCAGGGGTTTTCCAGCTCCGACACCAGCGTATCGACCTGCAAACGGCCCTGCGCGCTCGACCATTGCTGGTCATCGGCCTGTGCCGTAGTGGCCAGTGCCACCAACAATCCGAGGTAACCCCATAGCTGCCGATAGGTCATGGCTTTCTCCTTCGCCGGTTTGCTCGCCAGCGCTCAATAGCTGTCGTATTTGCGCTCTATGGCCATGTACTCACCGCTTTCGCGCAAGGCTCTCAGGCCTTCATTGAAGCGATCGCGTAGATCTTCGGAAACGAAGCCGACGCGATAAGGGGTCGGTGCGAACAGCGGATAAACAGTCAGCGCCTGGCTGACATCGACCTGATCGCCCACCTCACGGTTGAAGTACTGAAAAATCCGCATATCGCCGACCACCACATCGACACGGCCGCTATAGAGCAAGCGGTTACGGGCAATCTGGTTGGCCTCCTCGCGGTAGCGCAGATGGTGCTCCACCATTTGCGCATACTCGCCACCGAGCAGATAGCGCGCACGCTGAAAAGCGCTGAGCGAGTAGTGCTTGAGATCGGCAATCCGTTCGATCTTGTAGCCGCGGGAGCGCAACGCCAACGCCACGTTCTGATAGTGGATATAGGGAACGGAATAAAAGCCCGGCACACCGCTATTGTCGTTGGTGGTGGCAATAGCGTCGATTTGTCCCCGCCGCAACAGCAGATGCAGGCGCTCCATGGGCGCATACAGCACCTCGATAACGAAGCCCGCCTTGGCCGCGGCCGCTGTGACGATCTCGAACTCCAGCCCCCTAGGTTCCCCCTCGAATACATAGGGTGGTTTATGCGTACCAAAGCCGAAACGCAACGGCGCGCCGATGGCCATCAAGCTGGAGCACAGCAATACCAGGGCGGACAACCATTTCATGCCAATACCTTAGCCGAGCACCGCAGGTTGCAGGATAGCCGGCTAGTGATCCTTCGCATACGCGAGAACATCACAACGAGGCAGTCTTGCCATTTTTCGAGGCAAAAGTTGTCCTTACTTTCAGGCTGTTCAAGGGTAAAGACTGGAAGAGATAGGCTCTGCCACAAACCGGCAGGGTCTGGTCGCAGAAGGGCAGACTGCAAGGGCGGGCGTTGAGCAATATGTACCGACGATGGCGGGCAACCTCAGCCAACAGACAAGGCGCCGCACGGCTTGCCGCAACTCCTCCGGCAAGCCGACCGCTGCAGCGTTGGTTAGCGCATCAAACCAGATTCGCCTCGCTGGCCACCTCGTCGAAAATTTCCGGCACCAAGGCCGCCGTGCCTTGCTGTTCGAGCGCTTCGCGGGAGTGCTCGCCGCCGGGAATGCTGCTGTCGATCATGCTCAGTAATTGCAGGCCTCGCTCGGTCAGCACGAAATTCTCGCCATTGCCGCCTTCCTCTTCCGGACGCGGCGCGATGAACCCGGAGCTGAGTAATTGCGCTTCATATTCCGCAGCCAGCGCTTTGAGGCTGTCGAGATCGTCGGTGTGCTCGCCTGCGCGTTCCAATTCCTCTGCGAGTTGTTCGGCATAGGCGCGCGCGGCAAAACTTTTGCCAGCCGAGTTTTGTACTTCGTGCAACAACCGCTCGATAAGATCCCAGTTATAAGACATGCCATCTTCTCCCTTGTCTAAGCAACAGAAAAACCACTGCGCCTGGCTATGCGGCCTTCACAACGCGCGGCGAACGCCTCTCGCCGCGCTTTCGCCAAATCGCGACAGCGCTGAACCCGGAACCAGCCCAAGGGCTCGGCTCCAAAGGGTTCGACCCCCTGCACGGGTCTAAGGTTCGATAAAGGCGGCGTGGTCGATGGCCGTGTGTGCGCAGCTGAACTTTCCAGCGAGAGTGATAATCAACCGAACAGGCCGGCTCTTCTGCCCTATGGCTTTGAACCATGAACCATGACTCATGAATTCAAGCCTTCGAGCGTTGGCTCCCGAACCAAGCCATCGCTATTTGAATTGCGAGGTTGCCATCATGACTATTCGTCTCGGCCTTTGCGCCGTGCTGCTGCTCTCGACTCACACCCTGGCATTCGCCTCCTGCACCCTGGAGGAGGCAACCGCCAAGGCCGAACTTCTGGCCAAAAAGATCGAGGCGCTGACCCTTGAAGATCCGCAGCGCGCCGCTCAGCTACGCAAGGAACTCAAAGCCATTTCGCCGGAAACCTCGGCGCAGGAGCTGCAGAACAGCTGCGAAGCCTATGAGCAACGTTTGCGCGAGCTCGATCAGGTCAGCGACGAGCTGGATACCACCGATCACTGAGATCGATAGCAGTGGATTCGTCACAACTTGGCGATGCGGGTCTAGACTCTATTTCCAGCTCGATCAGCCCTCGCCCCTCCTGGAGAACCTTCATGCTCAAAGCCGAATACCACGCGCGCGGACCAGTACCCAATGAGGCCATTGCCGCCGTTGAGCTGCAGTTGCCGCCCCTCAGCGAAGGCCAGGTCCGGGTCAAGGTGTTGGCCGCGCCGATCAACCCCTCCGACGTGCTCACCCTCACCGGCGAATACGGCATGTTGCCGCCGCTGCCAGCGATTGGCGGCAATGAAGGGGTTGGCCGTGTGGAAGAACTCGGACCAGGCGTCAGCCACCTTAAGGTCGGCCAGATGGTGCTGCTGCCGGTCGGTTGCGGCACCTGGGTCAGCCACCTCAACGCGGCGGCCAATAAGTTGATTCCGCTGCCCGAAGCCGACCCGCAGCAATTGGCGATGATGACCGTCAACCCGCCGACCGCCTCCCTGATGCTCAGCGAGTTCGTCGACCTAAAGCCAGGCGATTGGGTAATCCAGAACGCCGCCAACTCGGGCGTGGGCAGTTACCTCATTCAACTGGCCAAGCTGCGCGGCTTCAAGACCATCAACGTGGTCCGCCGCGAATCGGCGGTGGCCAGCGTCGAAGCTGAGGGTGGCGATGTGGTGCTGGTCGACGGTTCCGATCTGGCCAAGCGCGTACGCGCGTTGACCGACGGCGCGACTATACGTCTGGGAATCGATGCGGTAGGCGGCGAGTCCACCGATCATCTGGCGGCCTGCCTCGGCGAAGGCGGCGTGCTGGTCAACTACGGCATGATGAGTCGCCAACCGTGCCAGGTATCGCCCTCCTCCTTCGTGTTCCGCGATGTCAGCCTGCGCGGCTTCTGGCTGGCCAAGTGGTTCCAGAAGGCCAGCCAGGCCGAGCAGATGAAGGTATTCGGCGAGCTGACCCAACTGATCGCCAGCGGCAAGCTGCACACCCGCGTCGCCGCGACCTACGATGTCAGTCAGATCAAGGAAGCCGTGGCCGCAGCCGCCAGCGGTGAGCGCGACGGCAAGATCCTGATCGTGCCGAAGTAACGCCGCGCTTTTGTAGCCCGGATGCAATCCGGGGAAAAGCGGTGCGTGCAGCGCCGCTGCCAACAACACCGTGTACCGATCTTGTCGGGTTACGCGGCGGCCGGCGGCGATGTCGCTGCTCAAAATGCGATAGTCGCCGCTAACCCGACCTACCCTGTCACGAACAAACCTTCGATAGGCTGTGGGCCATGCGCGTACGGATTATTCCGCTGCCGGCTTGCGCCGTTTCAGCGGCGCCAATCCATCCTGGCTGACCAGCACAGGGGCATCGGCTTTCGGTTTGTTGATGGTGTTGCGCTTGCTCGGCGCCTTGGCGGCCGGTTTTTTCGCAATCTTCTTGCCGGTCTTGGGATCGACTTTTTTCTTCTTCGGCCCCACCGCTTTGCCGGACGCCTTGAGGTTTTTCGGGCCCTGGTAGATGCCTTTCATATCCTTGATATTGCGGCGCTCGAAGCGTTGCTTGAGGTAGCGTTCGATGCTCGACATCAGCGCCCAGTCGTTATGACAGATCAGCGAGATCGCCAGACCTTCGGCGCCGGCACGCCCGGTACGGCCGATACGGTGTACGTATTCGTCGCCGGAGCGCGGCATATCGAAGTTGATCACCAGATCCAGACCGTCGACGTCCAGACCGCGGGCGGCCACGTCGGTGGCCACCAGGATCTTTACCGCGCCCTGCTTGAGGCGGTCGATGGCCAGTTTGCGGTCCTTCTGATCCTTTTCGCCGTGCAGCACGAACACCTTGAAATCGTGGGCCACCAACTTGCCGTAGAGACGATCGGCCTGCACCCGGGTGTTGGTGAAGATGATTGCTTTCTCGTAGGTTTCATTGGCCAGCAACCACTCGACCAGACGCTCTTTATGGTGGTTGTGGTCGGCGGTGATGATCTGCTGACGGGTGCCCTCGTTGAGTTGGCTGACCCGGTTGAGCTGCAGGTGATGCGGCTCTTTCAACACCTTTTCGACCATCTCGCGCAAGCCGGCGCCGCCGCTGGTGGCGGAAAACAACAGGGTCTGACGCTCGGCGTTGCACAGTTCGCTCAGACGCTGCACGTCTTCGGCAAAGCCCATGTCGAGCATGCGATCAGCTTCGTCGAGTACCAGCACCTCGACTTCGTCGAGCAACAGGTTACCGGCGTTGGCGTGCTCGATCAGACGCCCAGGCGTGCCGATCAGGATATCCACCCGGCGCAGCATCGCCGCCTGCATCTTGAAGTCTTCACCGCCAGTGATCAGGCCGGCCTTGAGGAAGGTGAACTGGGCGAAACGCTCGACTTCCTTGAGAGTCTGCTGAGCCAGCTCGCGGGTTGGCAGCATGATCATCGCGCGTACGCTCATGCGTGGCGACGATGCGCCATCACCCAATAAACGGTTGAGCATCGGCAGCACGAAGGCCGCGGTCTTGCCGCTGCCGGTCTGCGCGGTTACCCGCAAATCCTGCCCTTGCAGCGCCAGCGGAATGGCCGCCACCTGCACCGGAGTAGGCACGGTAAAATTCAGCGCAGCCACGGCTTTAAGCAGGCGTTCATGCAGGGCGAATTGGGAAAACACGGGGGTAACCTCGACGAAAAACAAAAAATCAGCCGCATAGCGTAACCCGTTCCGGCGCTACGGCCGAATTTCTTTGCATTGGCCCGCTCAGTGACAGCTGAGCGCTGCATCACTCAGGGGCCAAATCAGCCGAACGAATCGGCCTGGCGTTTACCCTGACAGCGCAAAATCTATCCGTCCTGCAACAGACAAAGTAGCCATCGGTCGCTTCAGCGGCGCTGCTGTTTAATCAACAAGCGCCCACTGTCCCAGCCGACCAGCACCACCGCCAGCCAGATGGGTAGATAGGTCAGCCATTGGCCATGGTCGAAGCTTTCTCCCAGAAACAACAAGGCGGTGAGAAACAGCAACACCGGCTCGACATAGCTGAGAATGCCGAATAACCCCAGAGGCAGCAGCCGGCTTGAGGTCATCATCGCGGCGAAGGCCAAGGCGCTGAGCAAACCCAGCCCAGGCAACAACCACCAGAGCTGCGGCGCCGTTTCGTAGACCGCCTGCGGCCCCCAGGCAAGGATCAGCCACACAGCCAGCGGCGCCAGCACCAGCATCTCCAGGACGAAGCCGGACAAGGCGTCCAACTGCATCCAGCGACGCAACATGAAATACGGCGGGTAGCCCAGCACCGTCACCAGCACCACCCAGGAAAACGCCTGGGTGCGCCATAACTCATGGGCTACCCCGGCGAATGCGCAGGCCACGGCCAAACGTTGCAGCGGCCGCAAGCGTTCGCCATAGAACAGCCGCCCGACCAGCACCATGGCCAGCGGCAGCAGAAAATAACCGAGGGAAACTTCAAGCATGCGCCCGGCTAGCGGTGCCCAGACGAACAACGCCCATTGCACGCCCATCAAAACCGCGGCCAACGGCAAGGCGGCCGCCAACCAGGGCTCGTGGCGCAAACGCGCAATTGCGGCGCGCAACACCGCCCATTGCCTCGACAGCGCGACCAGCAGCAACACCGAGGGAATCGACCAGAGCACGCGCTGGGCGAAGACCTGAATGCCATCGAGCGGCGCCAGCTGCTGCACGTAGCCAGGAATCAGGGCGAAGAGCACCGAGGCGACGACCGACAGCGTTACGCCACGTCCGGACAATTGCATTACGACACCTTGAGCGAATGCGCGGGATAAAGCGCGGCAACGAAAATAAAGGCAGTCGCCATCAGGCGTCTGGAATACAGACTAGCGGGGAAGCGCCTGACCGAGAACATCTATAGCTGTGCGCGAATCGATATGAACACGGATCAAAACGCCGGAATATATCGGCTACGTTGATTTATCCAAACCCGCCCATTAGTCTCAACGGCGTTAAGTCGGACGCGTTCATTTCGGTTCGCAGGTCAACTCGACGCGCAGGCGGATGATGCTGCGGTTGGATTTATAGGTCAGATTATGGCTCTGCCCGGCAGCCAGCGAGGCTTTGCGTGTACGCGGCGTTTCCGGGCCATTGCGAAAGATCGCCGAGCACTCGGCGTCGGCCTGGCCGTAGTTGTATAGACGCACCGCGCCCATGTTGTGGTCGATCTCCACGCTAGTTGCGGAAACTTCCGCGCCGTTTAGCTGTTTTTCCACTTCGATGGGGTAGGCGAAAGCAGTCAACGGCAAGCAGGCGAGCACAGCACAACAGTAGTTTTTCATCCAGCGGTCTCCGATAGGGGATTGTCAGTTTAGAGCGAGTTCGCCTGGGATTGCATCCAGGTACCGGTCATAAAGGAAACACTATGAAAGCCCCCCGCGTCACCCTGGATCAGTGGCGTACCTTGCAAGCAGTGGTCGATCAGGGCGGTTTCGCCCAGGCGGCCGAGGTGCTGCATCGCTCGCAATCGTCGGTCAGTTATACGGTAGCGCGCATGCAGGAACAATTGGGCGTGCCCTTGCTGCGCATCGACGGGCGCAAAGCGGTGCTCACCGAGGCCGGCGACGTGCTGCTGCGCCGCTCGCGGCAACTGGTCAAACAGGCCAGTCAATTGGAAGACCTCGCTCACCATATGGAGCAAGGCTGGGAGGCCGAGGTACGCCTGGTGGTGGATGCCGCCTACCCCAATGCCCGCCTGGTACAGGCCCTGACCGCGTTTATCCCGCAGAGTCGCGGCTGCCGGGTGCGTCTGCGCGAAGAAGTGCTGTCGGGGGTCGAGGAAGTGCTCAAGGAAGGCACCGCCGAGCTGGCGATCAGCAGCCTGCATATCCAGGGATTCCTTGGCGCGGAGATGAGTTCGGTGGAGTTCATCGCGGTCGCCCACCCCGAACACCCGCTGCACCGTTTACAGCGCGAGCTGACCTTTCAGGACCTGGAAACCCAGATGCAGGTGGTGATCCGCGACTCGGGGCGGCTGCAGCCGCGCGACGTCGGCTGGCTCGGTGCCGAACATCGCTGGACGGTGGGCAGCCTGGCCACCGCCGCAACCTTCGTCAGCAACGGCCTGGGCTTTGCCTGGCTGCCACGACATATGATCGAACGCGAGCTCAGAGAAGGTATGCTCAAGCCCTTGCCGCTCGATCAGGGCGGTTGCCGCAACCCGCAGTTCTACCTCTACTCGAATAAGGACAAACCCCTCGGCCCGGCTACGCAGATACTCGTCGAACTACTCAAGCGCTTCGATGCCATGCCCTTGGATACAGCTTTTGCTGCCCCTCTGCCCTCAGCCTGACAGGACGCTGTAGATGCCCTATTTCGATAACGACGGATGCCAGCTGCACTATGAAGAATACGGCCAGGAACAAAATGGCCAGGGCACGCCCGTGTTGCTGGTCCACGGCCTGGGTTCCAGCACCCGCGACTGGGAATACCAGATACCCGCACTGGCCGCGCACCACCGGGTGATAGCGCTGGATGTCCGCGGCCATGGCCGCTCCGACAAACCACGCGAGCGCTACAGCATCGCCGGCTTCGCCGAAGATGTGGTGGCCCTGATCGAACACCTGCGACTGGCGCCCGTGCACCTGGTCGGCATCTCCATGGGCGGCATGATCGGCTTCCAACTGGGCGTCGACCACCCCGAGTTGCTGAGCAGCCTGTGCATCGTCAACAGCGGCCCGGAAGTGAAGGCGAAAAGCCCGCGAGACTACCTGGAAATCGCCAAACGCTGGACGCTGTCGCGCCTGTTCAGCCTGGACAGCATCGCCAAGGCGCTCGGCAAACTGCTGTTTCCCAAACCGGAGCAAGCGGAACTGCGGCGCAAGATCGAGGAACGCTGGCCGCAGAACGACAAGCGCGCCTACCTGGCAAGCCTCGATGCGATTATCGGCTGGGGTGTGCGCGAACGCTTGGCGCGTATCACCTGCCCGACCCTGGTGATCACCGGCGACCACGACTACACCCCGGTCGCGCTAAAAGAGGCCTACGTCAAAGAATTACCCAATGCCCGCCTGCTGGTGATCGAAGATTCGCGTCACGGCACACCGCTGGATCAACCGGAACGTTTCAATAGTAGCTTGCTGGCGTTTCTCGCCGAACAGCAAGCGACCTCCCCCACTCCCACCCCACAATGAAAGGACCCACGAGAATGCTGAAGAAACTCGCCCTCGCCGCTTGCTCCCTGCT
>CAMPJN010000044.1 GCA_946886875.1 uncultured Pseudomonas sp. | reverse complement strand
GTTCGGCGGCGTTATGACACAGGCGCACGTCCAGGCTGGCGACGCCTTCGCGCGGCTTGGCCACCAGCGGGTAGGGCGCGTCGCTCGGTAGTTCGGCGCCCGGCGTCAGCACCTGGAACCAGGTGCTGGGCAGCCCCAGACGTTGCAGGCGCTCACGCATCGCCGCCTTGTTCTTCGCCGCGTAGCACAGCCGCCAGTCCTTGCCGGGGCAGCCGAACAGTTCGGCGACCAGCGCGGTGCTGGTTTGCAGATGATCGCTGTTGGAAAACACCGCCGCCGGGCGCACGTCATGGGCGTTGAGCAATTCGACCACCGCCAGCGGGTTGAATACATCGCATTCGAGAATCTGCACGTCCGGCGCCAGCGCCGTGGCGGCGAGTTGCCGGCGATGTTCCTGGGCCTGGTCGGTGATCAGCAGCAGCGGCTGGCCACGCTTGCTCGCGGCGGGCAAAAAGCCCTCGGTAACGGCGAGGTGGACGATATGGCTGAGGATGACAATGGGCCGTTGTTGAGCAGTCCTGCTATGCATGGCGAGTCTCCTTGAGGCAGCCGCCTCCCGTCCGAGTCGTCGATGACGACCGGGTGCGGGTGGCGGGGGTTGGGGTTATGGCCCCCAGGACAAGGGGCCGAGGTGTGAATGGATGGATCAGAAGCTGTAGTTGACCCCCAGAGTCAGAGTGCGCCCGGGTGCCGGCTGGCGGCCCCAGGGGCTGGTGTCGATGCCGCGGAAGTAATACTCGCGGTTGAACAGGTTGCTGACCCCGGCTGAGGTGGTCAGCAGGCTGCCGTCGTCGAGCTTGAATTCGCGTTCGATGGCGGTGTTCCACAGCCAGTAGGCGGGCAACTCGCCGACGGTCGCGGCGGCATCCTCGTCATGGCTGTTGGCCGCGTCGGTGTAGGCACTGCTGACGTAGAGGCCATCGAGGGTATAGGTCCAGTGTTCGGCGAAGCGGTAGCGGCCATCGACGGTGAGTTGATGTGCGGAGGCGAAGGGCACTTCGTTACCCTTGAAGGTGCCGCTGCGCTGTTCGCTGTCGAGGTAGGCGTAACCGGCGTGCAGGTCGAGACTTGGCAGCGCGGCGGGGGTCCAGAACACTTCGGTTTCGAGGCCCTGATGGCGGGTGCTGCCGAGGTTCTCGAAGCGATCGTTGCTGCGGTTGTATTCGATCTGATCGTCGAAATCGATGCGGTACAGGCCGAGATCGACGCGCAGGCCGTTCCAGGGCGTATAGCGCACGCCGCTCTCGTAGTTCCAGGCCAGCTCGGCGGCGACATCGCCGTCCTTGACGATCGAGGTGATCTGCGGCACGCGCAGCGAGCGCTGGGCGTTGGCATAGACGAACCACTGGTCGCTGAGCTGGTAGCCGGCGCTCAGGCCCGGCAGCCACTCTTCGGCGACGGTTTCACGCTCGACGCCGCTGACGCCATCGGCATATTCCATGCGTGCGTGTTCATAACGCACACCGGGGGTCAGCGTCAGACGGCCGTTCAGCAGCTTGATTTCGTTGCTCAGGTACACCGCCTTGGCCTCGTCGTCGAAGGTCCAGTCGCGGATCACGCTGTGGGCGCCGGTGCTGAGGTTCTCGCGGTTGACCTTGAAGTCGACGTCTTCCTTGACCAGGCGGGCGCCGAGCAGCCAGGTCTGGCTGACGCTATCGCCGTCGATGCTCAGGCTCAGGCGCGGCTCGCTGCCCCAGACGCGGAAGTCGCGCGGCGCGTCCTGGAAGGTGGTCGGGGTGGCGTCCGGGGTGAAAGGCAGGCCGACCAGGAAGTTGCGGTAGCTGTGGTGGGCGAAGTTGGTCCAGCTGAACTCCACCGCATCGAAGGGGCCGATGGCGCCGAGGTACTGGTTGTAGGTGCCCCAGACGCGGTCGGTGTCGCCTTCGAAACGGTCGAGGTCGCGGGTCGATTGGCGTGGATCGTCCTTGTAGTCGGCGACGCTGAGAGCGCCGGCCAGGTCCAGGTCGGCGATATAGCGCTGCACGCCGAAGCTCAGGCTGCGGCTGTCGTCGATGTCCCACTGACCGCGCAGGCGGTAGTTCTGCACTTCGCTGTCGGAGTGCTCACGGCCGTACTCGCCGCTGACGGTGTTGAGGTCCAGTTGCAGGCCGAAGTTGTCGGTCAGGTAACCGCCGGTGCCGATGTAGCTGTCCCACAGGCTGCGTCCGCCGGGAGCGAAGGTGGCCTTTTCCTGCAGGGTGGTCTGCCATTGGCGAGGGATCGGTTTACTGATCAGGTTGATCACCCCACCGACGTTGTTAGGCCCGTACTGCACCGCCGCGCCGCCGCGCACGATATCGATGCGCTCGACGGTGGCCAGGGTCTGCGGGAACAGCGAGAGGCTGGTCTGGCCGTAGGGCGCCAGCGACAGCGGGATGCCGTCGGAAAGCACCTGGGCGCGGCCGCTGCGGCTCTCGTAGAGGCCGCGCACGGAAATCTGCGGCAGGGCGCCGGTGCCGGTCTCGTCGAACACCTTGATCCCGGGGACGCGCTGTAAGGCGTCGTCGAGACCGCGCACGCTGGCTTTGCTCAGCTCTTCGCTGTCGACCAGGCTGCGGCTGCCGGCGTAGCTGCGCATTGCTTTATCGCTGGCGCTACCCAGTACGTCGCCCTTGATCACCATGGGGGCCAGGGTCGCCTGGTCCTCCTGCTCTGCGGCGAACGCGGAATGGGCGATGGCCAGCGACAATAGGCTCAGTGGCAGAGAAAACAAACGGGCATTGTTATTCATAGAGGACTTCATCAGGGGTTAGGGGTGGGTTTTCAGGTCATGCAGACGCGTCTTCAGGGCGTTGTGCAGCAGGCCGCGGTCTTCGCCGGCGAGAAAGCTGCGCACGCCCTGGGCGCGCCAGTACTGCTGTTGTTCGGCAGTGCGCGGGTTGGCGCAGAAGGAGATACCGGCGGCGCTGCAGGCGTCAGCCATGGCTTGCAGGGCTTGCCAGACGTCGGGGTGTAGCGGGTCGGGGCCGAGTTGCAGGTCGAGGGCCAGATCCAGGGCGCCTTCGAGCAGCATGCCGACCCCCGACAGGGCGAGGATCTCCGGCAGCGCCTTGATCCCGGCGGCGCTTTCGATCATCGGCACGATGAACGCCTGGCGGTTGGCCAGTTCGATGTACTGGCCCAGCGCCAAGGTGCCGAAACCGGTGCTGCGCCCGCCGCTGATGCCACGCCGGCCAAGCGGCGGGAACTGCGCGGCGGCTATGGCGCGGGTGACCTCGGCGGCGCTTTCGACCCGCGGCAACACTATGGCCTCGGCGCCAGCGTCGAGCAGCCGGCCGATCAGCTTCTCGTCGACCTCCGGCACGCGTACCCAGGGCGAGACGCCGGCCGATTCGCAGGCGCGCAGGCAATGCATCAGCTCATCGCCGCCACGCAGTAGGTGTTCCATATCGAGAATTACGAAGTGATAACCGGCGTAGCCGATCATTTCGCAGAGCAATGGCGAAGGCACCGAGTTGAGGAGGCCATAGACCTCTTCGCCTTGAGCCAGGCGCGTAAAAACGGGGGAGTGACGGAGCATGAGCCAATCTCAATGCGAATCAATAGCCAAATGATAATGCTTATCGTTTTGAGCTGTAAATGTATTTATTCGCTTTTGCGTTGGAGTGGTGCAGGTCTAAGGCGGCCGATGGGCCGCGGAGGCAGGGCTTTGCAAGGGGCTGTTGCCGTTTCGTCGCGAGCCGCGTAGCTGCGAAACGGCAACAGACCCTAGGGCGGGGTCGTGGAATGGTGACGAGAACGCCCCGGAATGGGAGGGGCGGCAGGTTTTCCTATCCCTTCTTGCAGCTACCGGCGGGAAGCTCGAAAGGCGGCAGCAGAGCGCTGCGCAAGTGCTGTTCGAACAGCTCGACTATGGTCTCCCAGCTCTGCCGGGAGGCGTGCTGCCGGGCATTCAGGCGCGCCCGGCGCAGGTTTTCCGGTTCGGCCAGTAGCCACAGCGCTGCCTCGATAAAGCTTTGCTCGTGCTGTTCCAAAGCCAGGGCGCCGCTGTGCCCGTGACGGATATGCTGCGCTGCAGCGGCCTGGTCGAAAGCGACTACGCCGAGACCCGAGGCCAGGGCCTCGAGCACGACATTGCCGAAGGTCTCCGAGAGGCTGGGGAAGACGAACAGGTCGCCCGAGGCATAGTGCGCCGCCAACGCTTCGCCGCGCTGCAGGCCGCAAAATATCGCGTCCGGCATCTGTTGTTGCAGGCTCGCGCGTTGTGGCCCGTCGCCGACCAGAATCAACTTGAGCTGGCGTTGCGGATAGGCCTGCTGCAAGGCGCGGAAACTGCTGCACAGCAGACCGAGATTCTTCTCCGCGGCCAGGCGGCCGACATGCAGCACGGCGATCGCCTGGTCGTCCAGGCCCCAGCTTTGGCGCAGGGCGCCGCAACGTTTGGTTGGGTGGAACAGTTTGCTGTCGACGCCGCGGGCGAGCATTTGCAGGCGCTCGAAGCCGCGGCGTTGCAGTGCCATCTGCTGGCTGGCGCTGGGTACCAGGGTCATGCGTGTGCGGTTGTGGAACCAGCGCAGGTAGCCGGTCAGGGCGCTGGTCAACAGGCTGACGCCGTAATGCCCGGTGTACTGCTGAAAGTTGGTGTGAAAGCCACTGACCACCGGAATCCGCAAACGCCCAGCGGCGCGCAGTGCCGACAACCCAAGCGGGCCTTCGGTGGCGATATAGAGCACGTCGGGGCGCTGTTGCTGCCAGCTGCGCAGCAGCTTGTGCAGCGATGATTGGCCCCACTGCAGGCCGGGGTAGCCGGGTAGGGGCCAGCCGCGGGTCAGCAGCAGGTCGTCCTGAGCGCCGCGCGGATCGGCGCTCTGTCGCGGTCGTACCAATTGCACCTGATGGCCACGCGCCCGCAGGCCGTCGCTCAGGTGGCCCAAGGTATTGGCCACGCCATTGATTTCCGGTGGGAAGGTTTCGCTGATCAGCGCGATACGTAGAGGTGTGTGCATGACAGCAGTGTCGGCTGCCGCCATGTAGCGAATGTGACAAAGACGTGGCGGATTTGTGACGGCGATTGCGGATCGCTAAGGACTGCGCTTTTGTAGGGTGGACATGGCGGAGCCTTGTCCACCGCTGGCATGCAAATGGTGGACAAGCCTTGGGCATGTTCCCCCTACGCGCACATAAATGTTTTAGGTCGGTTAACCGCGCTCACGCACCCAGAACACGGTGGCGCCGGCGACGGCAGCCGGCATCATCAGGATGTTGACGAAGGGGATCAGCAGTACCGCGTAGGTGATGCCGCCGAAGCCCAGGCTCTGCCAGCGTTTCTCGCGCAGCCAGGCGAGCATGTCCTGCCAGCTCATCTTGTTGTTGTCCGCCGGGTAGTCGATGTACTGGATGGCCATCATCCACACGCCGAACAGCAGCCACAGTGGCGTGGCGACCAGGTTGACCACCGGGATAAAGGTAAGAATCAACAGGCCAATGGCGCGCGGCAGGAAGTAACCGAGTTTGCGCAGCTCACGGCCAAGGGTGCGCGGCACCATGGCGATCAGCTCGGCCCAGCTGAAGGGCGGAAAGGTATCTTCGCCGCGCACTACAACCTCGACTTTCTCCGAGAGAAAACCGTTGAAGGGCGCGGCGATGATATTGGCCAGCATGGTGAAAGTGAAAAACACCATCAGCAGCACCAGTACGACGAACAGTGGCCAGAGGATGTATTCGAGAAAGCTCAGCCAACTCGGCAGGTTCGGCATAAAGGTATCGACCCAGCCACCGAACTGCTGCACGGCGAAATAGATCATGGCAACGAACAGAATCAGATTGATCGCCAGAGGCAGCAGCACGAACAGGCGCAAACCGGGGCTCAGCACCAGTCGCAGGCCTTCTTTGAGGTACTGCGGACCGGAAAGTACGGGAGCAGCAGGCATGGGGTTCTCCGCGAAATGAAAGTCGCGCCGACCTTACCTAGTTTGCCTGGCCGGGGAAAGCCTCTAACAGGCCGTTGAAAAACTATCTCGGCTCGGGCTTCCTGCGTCGCCCTACCTCCTGCATCCATGCAGTCGTCGCCTAGGTTTTTCAACGGCCTGCTAATCAGCCACGCTGGTCGAGCCGTAGCGGCGTGTCGGAGTTGTACAGCTGGGCGCAGTTGCGCTGCTGTTTGGCCTGGTACATGGCGCTGTCGGCGGCTTTGATCAGGTCCTGGGCGTTCAGCGCATGCTCGGGGTAGAGGGCGATGCCGATGCTCGGGGTGACGAAGTCGATGGCGGTATTGTCGAGGATCACCGGTTTGTTTAGCGCCGTCAGCAAACGTTCGGCCAGCTTCTGCGCCGCTTCCATATGGGTATTGGGCATCAGCAGGGTGAATTCGTCTCCGCCGATGCGATACAGCCGGTCCGGGTGGCGCAGGGTGTTGCGCATACGCTCGGCGAGCGCCATCAGCAAGGCATCGCCGACGTCATGGCCGAAGCGGTCGTTGACCTCCTTGAAACGATCCAGATCCAGGTACAGCAGCGCCAGTTGATTGTGTTGCCGTTGCGCCTGCTGCAGAGCATTGGCCAGCTGTTCGGCGAAGGCCTTGCGGTTGCCCAGGTCGGTCAGGGTGTCACGGTAGGCCATGTCCAGCAAGCTGTTCTGGTAGGCCACCTGTTCGCTGATGTCACGCAGGATGCCGCGGTAACCGGCGAACTCGCCATGGGCGTCCTCGACCAGGGAAAAACGGGTTTCGAAATGGGCCAGACTGCCATCGCGGCGTTTGAATGCGGCGGCGAAGGTGCTGGTGTTTTTATCGCGCGAATGGCGCCCCTGGGCGAACTGCTTGCGCGCACGGGCGATTTCGTCGTCGCTGAGGACTTCCTCGAAGGAGCACCCGAGCAGCTGTCCCTGCGGGTAACCGAGCAACTGTTCCAGCGCCCGGTTGACCGTGAGAATGACGCCGCTGGCGTTGATCTCGAAATAACCATCCTGGATGGAATCGAGGATCGCTCGGTCGCGGGCTTCACTCTGCTCCAGGCGCTCAAGCATATTATTGAGCGCGCCGCTCAGCTGCCCGATCTCATCGCGGCCGAGGTCGGTCAGGCGCGGCAAGGAGGCATCGTGACCGATCAACGAGACTTCTCGCTGGATGCGTTGGATGCGCCGTAACACCGAGAACTCCAGGCTCAGGTAGATCACCAGCATGGCGGCAAAGGCGACCAGCAGGGCGACCGCGAGAAAGTAACGGATGGCCTGACGGCCCTGCTGGTAGAGGGTGCGCTCCTTGGTGATCTGTAGGCGCAAGGCCGGCTCGCCAGTGGCGCTGCTCAGCAGCAGTTCGACCTGCATGTTTTTTTCGTCCAGCCAGCGTAGTGGGCTCCGACTCAGGTGCATATCGGGGGCGTACTGGCTGGTGTCGAGCACCTTCCAGGTGCTTTGTGCGGCGCCGGGCGGGTGCAGGCTGAGGCGGGCATTGAGCTGGCGTTGCAGGTTATCGAGGCGCTGGCCGTCGAGAAAATTGCCGAGTAGCAGGGTGCCGGCAGGTTCGGCATTGCCCTGGCTATTGCTTATCGCATGGCTGACCAGCAACAGCGGTACGCCCTGGATCAAGAGGATTTGCCCGGACAGGCTGGTCGGGTTGCTCGCATGCTCCAGGCTACCGGTGGCGCGGCTGCGGCTGAGAATGTCGGCACGCAGGCTGGCCTGGCTGCGCGGTTGATCCAGGCCAACCGGTCGCATATCGGTGAAGTCCGGCAACACCCATTGCTCTGCCACCACGCGATCCTGGCTGTCGAGAAACATCATGAAGTCGAAATCCAGGTTGGCCAGGCGGGTGGCGTCGAGGTTGCGCTGGGCGAAGTCCGGCGGCTGGCCCTGCTTGACGAAGTTGTAGCTGTCGTCCCACCAGGCGTAGCTGCGCGACAGGATCATGCTGCGTTGCAGGCTCTGGCCGAGCACGGCGCGCACTTGTTCGGTATGGATCAGCAATCGGCTGCGGTCTTCGTTGTCGAAGCGCGTCAGCAGGATACGCTCCGACAGACCGTTGACGATCAGCAGAGTAAGCGCGAGCAACGGGAGGAACAGCCAGAACAGGCGTTTACGCAGAGTCATGCCGATCAACTGTAAGAAAGCGACAGCAGCAGTATAGACAGGGGATGCGCAAGATCGCAGACGATAGGCAATAGCTATTCGGCGCATTGGCAAAGGGCATTTGAGTGCGCAGGCCGACCTGGGTAGGCTCCCTGGCAACGCGCCGCTCGCCCGCCGGTTGCCCCGACCCGCGGCTATGGCCATTGCCAATTTTGGAGTCTGCTATGTCTACCACCCGTCATGCCCACGTGATCATCCTCGGTTCCGGCCCTGCCGGCTACAGCGCCGCCGTCTACGCCGCGCGCGCCAACCTCAAGCCGCTGCTGATCACTGGCATGCAGGCCGGCGGCCAGTTGACCACCACCACCGAAGTGGATAACTGGCCCGGCGACGTGCATGGCCTGACCGGCCCGGCCTTGATGCAGCGCATGCAGGAACATGCCGAACGCTTCGAGACCGAAATCGTCTACGACCATATCAACGCCGTGGACCTGGCCGGCAAGCCGTTCACCTTGATCGGCGACGGTGCCACCTACAGCTGCGACGCGCTGATCATCGCCACCGGCGCCAGCGCTCGTTATCTCGGCCTGCCGAGCGAAGAGGCGATGATGGGCAAGGGCGTTTCCGCTTGCGCCACCTGCGACGGTTTCTTCTACCGCAACCGCGATGTAGCCGTGGTCGGTGGTGGCAACACTGCGGTGGAAGAAGCGCTGTACCTGGCCAATATCGCGCGCAAGGTGACCCTGGTGCACCGCCGTGAAAGCTTCCGTGCCGAAAAGATCCTACAGGACAAACTGCAGGCGCGAATCGCCGAAGGCAAAATCGAGCTCAAGCTCAATGCCGAGGTCGACGAGGTGCTGGGCGACAATATGGGCGTAACCGGTGTGCGCCTGAAGAATCACGACGGCAGTAGCGCTGAGTTGAAGGTCGACGGCCTGTTCGTCGCCATCGGCCACACGCCGAATACCTCGCTATTCGAGGGCCAGTTGGCGTTGAAGGACGGTTACCTGGTGGTCAATGGCGGCCGCGACGGCAACGCCACCGCGACCAGCGTGCCCGGCGTATTCGCCGCCGGCGATGTGGCTGACCACGTTTACCGCCAGGCGATCACCTCAGCCGGCGCCGGCTGCATGGCGGCATTGGATGTGGAGCGCTATCTGGACGGCCAGTAATTGGACGGCCAGTAAAAACGCCGTTGCCTCGGCACCAGGCACCGTAGGTTGGCGCTGAGCGCAGCGAAGCCCAACACAGCGGCTGATGGATAAAGACTTGTCGCTCCGCCTCTATAGTCGGTGACGTGGAGCGTCACAGGCTGGATTCCCACGCTGGAGCGTTGGAATGATCAGTCTGTCCGTCGCCTTTACACCCAGGTATTGAGCTTCAAACCATGGGAACTCATGCGCACGTATTGATCGCTGGCGCTCATCAGTAGCGCGTGTTCGTCGACGGTCAGCTGGTTGCTGTTGTTGCCTTGCGTTTCGCTGCTGTAAAGGGCTTCGCGGCCGAGTTGGCGCAGGCGCCGATAGCGCTGGCTGCGGGCCTCTATCTTCAGCGTGAGCAAGTCGATATAGGCCACTTGCACCTGCTCGCTCTGGCCCACTTCCAGGGCGCAACGTTGCAATACCGGCGTATGGGTAAAGGGCGAGGCGGACAGCATGACATGCTGGCATTGCTGCAGATCGGGGCGCGGTTCGCCGTTGTGGAACCAGTTGCCGCGGATGTCGCGGCGCACGTTGAGGCTGCGCTGTCCATGGTTGTCGACTTTCAGCCAGAGGCGGCGGAAGCGCCAGAGCGGATCGCAATTGAAGATGTAGGTGGCGGCGATGCTATTGCCCTGCACGCTTTGCATCAGATGACTGCTGGCGTGTATGCCATGCTCGTCCATGTGCAGTCGCAGGTTTTCCACGCCGGGGTTATGCCATGGTTTCCATACCAAGGTTTGCTGCATAGATGCGACTCCAAGCCAGGTAAGGGACGACCGGGACAGGAGAGGGCAGCGCGGCGGCGCACGAAATACCCTCCCTGGTATTCCCGTATTGGCGTGAAGAATATCCCGATATTCCTGTGACGTCTGTCAGCTTTTGCCGCCAGTGCGCAACTTTCTGCGCGCCCGCGAGGCCGCCCGGGTCAGGCTTTGCGGGTCAGCGGCGCTTGCTCGAAACGTACCCCGGCCAGGCCGGTGCTCATCAGTGCGCGGATATTGCCGTGGTCGTCGCCATGCGGGCTGGCCAGCACGCTGCGGTAGTGCTCGCCGAAGCAGCGTAGGGTCTCTTCCAGGCTCAGGCCTTCGAGCAACGCCAGGCCCAGGGTCTTGCACGAGCCTTCGTTCTGCCCCGCGGCATTGCTCACGGCGCCGTTGTCGAAGGCGCTCTGGCTGTAGTCGTAGTGCTCGGCGATAAAGGCCAGGGTTTCGGCAAAGGTGAACTGGTCGCTATGCAGGCGCGCGCGAAAAGCACCGAGCGCGGTCATGCCTGGCCGCCTTTGTCGCTCTGGTCTTTGCCGGTTTGCTTGCTGAAGGCGGCCTGCTGCTCGGGGCTGGCTTCCTTCTGGTATTTGTTTTTCCATTCGCTGTAGGGCATGCCGTAGATCTCCTCGCGGGCCTGCTCCGGGGTCACCGCCACGCCGATGTCGTCGGCGGCGGCTTTGAACCATTTGGACAGGCAATTACGGCAGAAACCGGCCAGGTTCATCATGTCGATATTCTGGACGTCTGGGCGGCTGCGCAGGTGCTGCAGCAGGCTGCGGAAGGCGGCGGCTTCCAATTCAAGGCGTTCTTGCTCGGTCATGGGAATGCTCGGCGATGGTGGACGATAGGACGCGGCCCAGGCTCTGGTCGCCGCGGCCCGATAATACTCCGCTCGCCGCTCTCGGCACAGAGCCAGCATGGGCGCGTGAACCGGCAAAAGGCTGAACTTAGGCAAAATGGCGTCGGTCACTTGAACGAGCGCGGTTATGCCGCCGCGCCTGTCGAGAGCCAACCAGGAGGCCATGCGACATGCCTTTATCCTTCCCCTCGAATGCCTGCATTGAGCCGGCCGCAGCAAGCGGGGCAGTGCTATGAGCCGGCGCCGTCAGGAGGTCGTGGTGATCTGCGGCGCCTCTGCGGGGATCGGCCGGGCGACCGCTGTCGCCTTTGCCCGGCGCGGCGCCAAGGTGGCTTTGCTGGCGCGCGGCGAGGCCGGTCTGCTGGGCGCCAAGGCTGAGGTCGAGGCCGTTGGCGGCACCGCCTGGGTCCAGGTTGTGGATGTCGCCGATGCGGCCCAGGTGGACGCCGCCGCCGCGCGTATCGAAAGCGAACTGGGCGCCATCGATATCTGGGTCAACAATGCCATGGTCACGGTGTTTTCCCCGGTCGTGGAAATGAGCGCAGAGGAGTATCGGCGGGTTACCGAAGTCAGCTATCTGGGCACGGTGCACGGCACCTGCGCCGCGCTACGGTACATGCGCGCGCGCAACCGCGGCGCCATCGTGCAGGTCGGTTCGGCCCTGGCTTATCGAGCGATTCCCTTGCAGTCGGCGTATTGCGGGGCGAAGTTCGCCTGTAGGGGTTTCACCGATGCGCTGCGCGTCGAGCTGATGCATGAGCACAGCAGGATCCACCTGACCATGGTGCATCTATCGGCCTTCAATACCCCGCAGTTCGATTGGGCGCGCACGCGCATGCCGCGTCTGCCACAACCGCTGCCGCCGATCTTCCAGCCGGAAGTGGCGGCGCGCGGCATCGTCTGGGCCGCCTATCACCGCAGGCGCGAACTCTATGTAGGGTTTCCTGCGGTCAAAGCCATAATCGGCAATAAGCTGCTACCGGGATTTGCCGATTGGGTGCTGTGTCGCCAGGCCTTCGATGGCCAGCAAGGCGAGCAACCCCGGCCGGCCGATCGCGCGGAGAATCTGTTCAGCGCGGTCAACCGGGATATGGGTAGCCACGGTCGCTTCGATGCTCAGGCGCGTAACCACAGCTGGCAGTTGCGCTGGACCCTGCACCGTCGCAGTCTGTCGATCGGCCTGCTGGCGCTGCTGCTCGCCCTGCTCTGGCTATGGCTCTGAGGCCCGGCCAGCGGCTGTTGGCCAGCAATCAGTCGCGGTGCCCGGCCAGGGTGATCGATACCGACTCGGCGAAGCGCAGGGCGTGGGGTTTGTCGACTTCCACCTCGGCGTAACGTACCGCCTGATTGGCCATCACCAGGTCGAGAATTTCCTGGGTCAGACGTTCGAGCAGGGCGAAGCGATTGCCTTCGACATGCTGGATGATCGCCTTGGTGATGGTGCGGTAGTTCAGCGCGTGGTCGATATCGTTATCGCGCACAGCTTCCACCGCGGGGTAGAGGATGGTCAGGTTGATCAGCACATCCTGCTTGTTGTTGATCTCTTCTTCTTTGATCCCAATGAAGGTGCGCAGGCGCAGATCCTTGACCCGAATCCGCGCCATTCCTGGCTCCAGTCGCGGCATGCTTACTTGCTCCGTCCAATCAATTGCAAAAATTCCAGGCGAGTGTTGCAGGACTCGCGGAAGGCGCCAAGCATCACCGAGGTATTCATCACCGAATTCTGCTTCTCGACCCCGCGCATCATCATGCACATGTGTTTGGCTTCGATCACCACCGCCACGCCGGCTGCGTTGGTAACGCTCTGGATCGCATCGGCGATCTGCCGTGTGAGGTTCTCCTGAATCTGCAGGCGCCGCGCATACATATCGACGATGCGCGCCACCTTCGACAGGCCCAGCACTCTCCCGGTCGGGATATAGGCGACGTGCGCCTTGCCGATAAAAGGCAGCAGGTGATGCTCGCATAGCGAATACAGCTCGATGTCCTTGACGATCACCATCTCGTCGTTATCGGAGGCGAAAAGCGCGCCGTTGACCACCTCTTCCAGGCTCTTCTGGTAGCCGTGGCAAAGGTACTGCATGGCTTTGGCCGCACGCTGAGGGGTATCGAGCAAGCCCTCGCGCTCCGGGTTTTCGCCGACGCCAAGAAGGATCTCCCGGTAATGATTGGGCAGTTGTTGGTTCATCGTTCGATCCTCGCGGCAGGCGCTACTTGAGATGGCGGCCGCCGTTGACGGTAAGGGTGGTGCCGGTTACGTAGGGGTTATCCAGTAAATAGCGCAGGCTTTGGTAAATCACCTGGGCACCGGGCTCTATGCCCAGCGCGGACTTGGCCAGGGTCTTCTGCCGGTATTGGCTGTCGTCCTGCTGGTTGAACATGATCAGTGCGGGAGCGATGCCGTTGACCTTGATAGTTGGCGCAAATTTGCTGGCGAACGACAGGGTCAGGCTGTCCAGGCCGGCTTTGCTGGCGCAATACGCCGGATGCTTGGCGCTGCCTTTGCGCACCACATCGTCGCTGATATGCACAATGTCGGCGGGCGTCGAGCGCTGCAGCAGCTCGGCGCAATGCAGGTTGATCAGATAAGGCGCGAGCATGTGCACGTTGAACAGCTGTTGAAAGTCCGCTGCTTCAGTGCCTGGGCTTTCGCTGCGCCAGTCGGACGCGTTGTGGACGATGGCACGCAGGCTGTCGCTGTGGCTTTTCAGCTCGGCGATGAAGGCGAGGATGCCCGCTTCACTGGAAAAATCTGCTTGCAGGGTCAGCGCGCCACGCTGGCGCAGGCGTTGCAATGCTTCGCGCTCGCGACGATAGGTCACGATCAGCGCATGACCGTCGTCGAGCAGGCGTTCGGCGCAGTACAAACCGACACGCTGGCCGGCGCCGGTAATTAAAATGGGTGCTGCGCTTGCGCTCATGATCGGCTCGGGTCTGCTGGTGTGGGTGGCTCAGGCATCAGGTGGCTGATGGGTGGTGACCGTGCGGCAAAGTTATACCAGTCGATTGGCTTGTACAACCATTGGCGCTGTGTGGATATGCGGTTATTTCCATGAAGTGTCCGATTTCATTGGCTTTCATGGATTTTTAGCAGAGTGATAAAATTTTTAAAGCTGTTCATAAGCTATACAAATTTTATTTATTGGTATAGGTTTGTCTGGCTGGTACCCATAAATCCTGCAGCTGTAGTTGGTTCGATGCTCGACGTTTAGTTGCTTTCCTCATGCCTGGTGTATAGGCCCGGTATAAGGTGTGGCGCTATAAGCTGAGTTACAATGCCGACAACATTTGCCCCCGTGAACTCTCTGCCCATGTCCAATCTCGTTGGTGCTTCGTCTCTCGTTTCGAGTGCTCTCAAGCAGGAAGAGTTGTTCCCCATACGCGAAGTCTCCCGCCTGACCGGGGTCAACCCCGTGACGTTGCGGGCCTGGGAGCGACGCTATGGTCTGATCCAGCCGACCCGCACCGATAGCGGTCATCGTCTTTATTCCCAGGCCGATATCGAATCGGTGCGCAGCATTCTGGCGTGGATCGAACGCGGCGTGGCGGTCAGCAAGGTGGGCAAGATCCTGGCCCGCAGCGATTCGATCAAAGCAGCCAGCGCTCCGGTCTATCAAGAAACCGCTATCAACGAATGGGCCGAATGGCAGGCGCAGTTGCGCAACGCCGTTGGTGCCTTCGATGAGGTCAAGCTGGATCGTTTATACGGCCAGGTCTTTTCCAGCTACCCGCTGGCGGTGGTGTTTCAGGACATTCTGTTGCCGCTGTGGCAGGAACTGCTGCTGCGCCAGGATGAGTTCGGCCAGACCAGCGAATGGCTGTTCCTCGATACCTTTTTGCGGGCGCGCATTCTGCAGCGCTTGCAACTGGTGAGGACGCAGAGCGAGGAGCGGGTGTTATTGGCCGCATTACCGGGGCACTGCCGCGAACTGGAGCTGCTGGTCGCCGCGCTGCTACTCAGCGGTACGGATAACGCCATCAGCCTCCTCGGCTTGGGGCAGCCCCTCGAAGAGCTGACCCTGGTGTGCGAGCGGATGCGACCGCAAGCCCTGGTGCTGTTTTCCAATCAGCCGCTTGGCGGCGACCTGCCGCGGGTATTGCAGCGGCTGGCGCTGGCGCTGGATTGCCCGTTGTTGTTGGCTGGCGATGGTGCCGATTTGGCGGAAGAGTACTTGAGTGGTTCGCCGATCGCTTGTCTAGGCAACGAAGGCCGACTGATGCAGCGCCGTTTGCAGCAGTTTCTCGCCGGCCACCTGGATACCTGATCCTCACCCCTTTGCTGTTCAAGCGTTGCCCACCCGTTCGGCTGGTGCGCTGACGCATGGCTGTTTGCTTGGGAGTGACCTGTACGCTTCAGGCGCGATGGGCTTGCGGATAGTGATTGCGGTGTTGCTGATAGATGAATTGCCGCAGGCGCGCCTGGCTGTGTTCATCGAGTGGCGCCAGGCGATAGGCCAAAAAGCCATCTTCGGTCTTGCGCACAAAACTGCCGCTGATGGCGATGGGCGGGTGCTCGGCAAGTGGCAAGGTCATGCGCAGATGCTCGGGCGGCGTGGCGCGTGGAGTGCGCTGCTCGAGCAATAGCCCGCTCATCGACAGCTCATGCAGCCACATATCGCTCTGCTCCGTATTCGGTTGCTGCAGGGCAATGGGCTGCGGTAATGGCGAACGCCAGGCGCGCAGGGTGTCGCCTTCATCGAAAATCAGCGGTGTGCCCAGGCGCAGGTGATGTGCGTGCTGCTCGTCCTCCACCAGCTCCGGGGTGAAGGTCAGGCGCTGGTTGGCGAAATGCGCTTCGATGGTCAGTTTTTCCTTGGCCGCGCAGCCGGCGAGCAAACCCTCGAACTGCACGCCGGCTTCAACCTGCAAATGGGTCGTGGGGAGGTTATCCGGCCCGCCTGGTTGCTGGTGAAGCAGGCGGAGAAACTCCAGTTCGGATGAGGTGAGAAGCGGTTGATCGTGCATCGTCGAATTCTGCGCAGGTTGCGTAAGCCATTCTGACAACAGAGTTCGTGCTTTGTTAGCTATCACGCGCAATTACGTGACGAACTGCCCGTATTCACCGCTTATTGCGGGTTAGCGCGCAGTGCCGCCAGTTCGGCCTTCAATGCCGCCAATTCATCCTCCAGGTGCTTGACCTGCTGTTCGGCGAGCACCTGGGCGGTCACGTCCTTTTGGATGCCGATGTAATAGGTCAGTTGGTCGCCGGCATTGAATACCGGAGTGATCGACAACTCGTTCCAGAACAGGCTGCCGTCCTTGCGATAGTTGCGGATGATCTGCCGGCAGGGTTGCTGCTTCTTCAATGCCTCGCGGATAAGCGCCA
>CAMPJN010000043.1 GCA_946886875.1 uncultured Pseudomonas sp. | reverse complement strand
GGGCTGGCGCTGAGCTTGCCTTGCAGCTGCGGGAAGGGCGACACGATGGGCACCGGCAGGAAGATCACCGGCCGCTGATAGAGGTCGCCGCTGGCAGTACGGCCCTCGCTATGCGATTCGACCCGCAGGGTTCCGTCGTAGGACACCAAGGCCGCGCCGCTGGGTTTGTAGTTCAGCAGCCAGCAGCCGGGGCGCACACTGCGGATCGGCGGAAAGACGATCTGCCCAGGCCCTGGGAATTGCAGGTTGGGGTTGAGCTTCACGTTGGCCGGATCGAGGTTGGCGCTACTGATGCCGGGGCCGTCTTCCGCACCGAATGGAAGCAGGTCGGGCATGGGGGGGATTTTCGAACTTTCAGGCAGATTGAACATTGCTGAACACTCCTATTCAACAAGGGGCGCACCCTGCCCGTAATACTGTTCACTGCGCGAGCTGTTGCACTGCTGTTGCGGTACGTGACCCTTGGTTTGATGATCCTTATTAGGGTTTCGGTCAAGCGCACAGGGCATGACCGACAAAGAGTATGGGTCGGGTATTTTAATTTGCGCATGCCGTCCATCTGCCAGATCGAGTGCCAGACGAACGGCTAGAACTGCGCGCCGTCGAGGTCGATCCAATCGCGCCTTGCGCCGGGCTGGCGTTGCCGAACAGGCGCTGTAGATACAGCCCGGAGATCGACTTTATGGCCCGCGCCTGTACCGCGGATTTCATCCGGCTGCCAGGGGTGGGCAGGGCGGACATGGCGAAGCCTTGTCCGCCATTGGCGACCCAGGCAGCGTTGAGCGCGAGGCGCAGCGGGGCTTGCGCGGTCTGTCGAACGGTCTATGGCCAGCGCCGATATCCAGCCCGCATTCGCGCATCGAGCTGACGCAGATCATGCCCATGCATTTTTCTGTTACAGACAAACGTCTTAGCGCTTGCCAACACCGGGTAGGAATGGCGTAGGCTGGTGTTGTCGTCTTGGGAGACGACGCTATTCGCGAACAGTTGAAGAAGGAAAGCTTATGCAAATCCAAGTTCACAGCGATAACCACATCGAAGGCAGTGCCCGTCTGGTTGAATGGGTCAGTGCCAGTGTTACCAGCAAACTGGAACGTTTCGACGATGAGTTGACCCGTATAGTCGTCCATCTTCACGACGACAATGGCCAAAAAGCCGGCGCCCAGGACAAGCGCTGCCAGATCGAAGCACGGCCCAAAGGGCTGCAACCACTTTCCGTCACCCACAAGGCCGAGTCATTGGAACAAGCCCTTGATGGCGCCATCGAACGGCTCAATCACGCCCTCAGCCATCAATTTGGCAAGCTACGTCAGAAGCGCGCCACGCCGCTGCTGGAAGACGACAGCATGGACATCCCTGGGCAGGATGCGTTACTTCATGAAGACTTCCTCGCCGAGCAACAGCTGCGCGCGTTAGGTTAAACCCATCGACTTCGATCGTTCCCACGTGCCCATTTTCACGATCACGGCGCCGCGTGGGACCGATCCAATCAAACGCCTACCGAACTCAGAACACTGACTGATCGTTCCCACGCTGGAGCGTGGGAACGATCAATAAACACCGTGAAACAAAGGCTCAACGGGTCACGATATGCACGCGCCCGGCGCTGTTGTCGCGGGCGGGGGAGTGGGCGTTTTTCCAGCGGCCGGGAATGGCGTTGTCGCCTGCGGCGAGCTCCTCGGCGGTCAGCTTGTCCGCGTCGGTCACGCCACTGCTGAACGAGGTGGCGTCCGGGTAGCCGGTGGTCAGGGTCTCGGTGCTGGCGGTGGCGGGTCTCACATCCTTCTCATACCAGGCTGTGCTGCGTTCGTTGATGTCGATGGCGCCGTTGCGCTGCATCACCTCTTCGACCAGGGCAATCGGCTTTTTGCTGTGCAGGGTTACCGTAACCACTGTTGAGCCGCGGCGCACCGCTTCGGGGTAGCGGCCCGCGTGCTTGTCGGCGTCGGCACCGAACACCGAGCGAAAGAAGTCGCCAATCCTGTCGGCCAGCGAATCCTCGTTATATTTGTGAACGGCGATATCCATCCGCTCGTTGTCGATGGTGTCGGGGTTGCGCGATGCCGACAGCTGAATGTCCTCGTGGGGGACACCCTCTGCCGTCAGCTGGCTTTTCACTTGTTCGGCGTCGGCATAGCGGTCAAATGCCGCGATCAGAATATGGGTCATGGATCACCTTCGTATTTCGAATACAAACTGCGCTGCATTCCATGGGATTTATCGGGCGGGCGCAGGCATTTCGTCCGCGACCCTCAGTTATTGGGCGCGGAATGCCGGGTGATGGTTCCAAGGGATTTAGCCGGGAGCGGGTTCAAGGCCGCAGAAACGCCTCGCGCAATAGCCGCGCTTCTTCCTGCAGCGCTTGCACTGACTCCGCGGGCGGAGGCGGCTCGCTGGTGCCGCAGACGGCCGCTTGCTTGGCGTTGAAGCTATCGAAGATGCGCGCTGGCGAGCCGTTGCCGGCGCTTTCGACAAACCGTACGAGGCTGCCGTCAGCCAGCCAACTGGCGGTAACGCTCGGACCGCTGCCGAATATCTCTTCACCCTCATTGCAGGCCGTTTCGTACAGGCTGCGTTCGAAACTGACCAACTGGCCGTCGGCGAACAGCATTTCGTACATGCGGCTGCGCTGGCAGTCGTCGGCGCCTTGCTGCTGGGCATAGATCGACAGCCTGTCGACCACGCCGTTGGTCAGGGTCAGGCGCACCAGATGATTGCGCGACAGCGCCCAGCCGGTGAGCGGTTGTGGATAGGGCTCACGTAGTTGGAAGCTTTGCTGGCCGGGCGGCGGATTGCTTGGCGGATCGCTCTGCACGGTCGGGCCAAGAAAGTCGAAATAACCCTCGAAGCGATGCCGCGGGCGGAACAGATAGCGCTCGGCGTCGACTTCGATGGCGTCGCCGCCGCAGCTCGGCAATTGCCGCTGCGCTTCTTGGCTGCTACCGCTCCAGTGCTGCCGCACGCGCATGCCCAGGTCGAGCGTGCCCGCGCGGGCGACCAGCGCTGACTGATGCACGCCGCCGCTTTCCGGTGGCGGCGGCAGGCTGATCTGCAAGGTCGGTTGCGGTCGGCCCGGCCCCGGGGCGATAGGTACGCTCAAGGCCAGCGCCAGCAGGCGATAGCCCTTAGGAGCCGGCGCTTGTTCGGCGACCTTGAAACGCAAGGTGCGGCCACGCCGCTCGATCTGCGCACCTTTGAGCAGCAATTGATGGGGGATGGGAAAGAGTCGGCTGCCGAACGGCATGGTTCGCTGGCGCGTGGCCGTCACCCCGGCGATCAATCGTTTGGGGTGGTAGGTCGCCTCGATGCTCAGATCGGGCGAGGCGAGCAGGCTCTCTAGCTCGGCGACTTCGAGCTGGCCGCCGACATGCTGGATATCGAGCTCGATCTCCAACTGCCGGGCACTGCCTGGCTCGCTATGCAGGCCGAGCATCAGGCCGAGGGTAGTAAGCCAGCGAAAGGTCATGAGCGATTTCCTGGGCGGGTGGCCAGGGCAGTTTAGCTGAGCGGTATTCGCGGATGCTCGCCTCGGCGTTCTCGGAGTAGACGCCGGGGAATCGAGGGAGACATTTCGCGCGGCCGGTTCGCCGCCTCGACGTTGAAATGATCAGATTGCTGCAGGTGAATGCCGCGTCACGACACCTATGTCGTGGTCCGCCTGGCAGGGGCCGGGTGCTCGCTGATATCGGTTACACCTAGGCAGCAGCGGTAACCACAGGATCGCTGGCGCAGCGAGAATGGCGAGTCCGTTAACAATCATTGTTTTTACGTACAGATCACTGGATAAACGCTGCCCAGCGCGGCTAGTGCCGGCCATTACGCATGCTGCGCATGGGCTTATGTCGGGCACTTCACGGCGCTCGCTGGTGGGCGTTTCACCAGCGATTTCATAGTGGGCAAATTGCCATCAGTGCGTGCTTTGCTTAGAGTATCGCCCCTGCCGCGACGGCACAGATCAGTCCGGTGGAATCACTTAATAAACAAGGACGATACACAATGAAGTTGAAGTTATTGGGAATGGCACTGGTACTGACCTTGACCGGCTGCGCCAGTTTCCCAGGAGACCAGGTTCCAGAAACCACGCTGCCGTCCATGGCCAGCTACCAGCAGCGCCCCAGTGTGTTTGTCGATTTCACCTTCTATCAAGGCAAGGCGACTGACAAAAACGCCATCGAAATGCCGCAGGGCAGGGAAGTGCTCAAGCCGCAGCTTGAAGCTTCTTTGCGTGATTCGGGCTTGTTCAGCCGTTACACACTCGACGAATTTCAGAAACAGCCGGGCGACTACACCCTCAAGCTGAATGTCTACAACAGTGGCTCCGCGGGTGCGGCGATGGTCAGCGGCATGATCACCGGGTTCAGCTTGTTCGTGATCCCGGGTTCGGCAAAGGATGAATACACCATGACGCTGGAGGTTCTGGACGACCAGGGCCAGCCGGTTCTGAGTGGGCAGAACCACGACTCGGTGCGCACCTGGATGGGGCTGATCTTCATCCCGATGATGGGCTACACGCCGGGTGAGGCGATCAACGACAGTTTCCGTCGCCAGTTCAATGCGTTGCTGAAGCAGATGGTCGATAAGCAGGTTCTGAAGTACGCGCAAGGCGTACTGCCGCTGCGCGGCTGACCGAGTTCGGCGCGCCTGGTTGGCGCGCCGATTCTTGCATCACTGCTTCATCGCGGCGATGAACGCAGGGTCCTGATACAGCTCAGCCAGCAGCTTGCGCACCAATGGGTTGAACGCATTGGCCGCCGCCGGGATCGCAATGGCACCGATGAAGGGGCTGTCCCAGGTGCTGGTCACCGTCTTGTTGCTGCTATAGAGGGAGCGCTGGCCTTCACGCAGGTTGAAGTCGGCGCTGATCGCACCGCTGCCGGTGCCGACCGGTGCATCGAGTTTGCTCTGACGCAGCTGTACGTCCAGATGGCGCGAGGCCGCTGGGTCCAACAAGCCCGCCAGACGTAGTTCATCTTCCAGCGCCTTCTGCACATGCTTACTGATTGAGCCTTCCGGGCTACTGATAGGGTTGGCGCGGACGGAAATCGAGTCCTGGCCCTTGTCAGCTGTGACGGTCGGCGAATTGAGCTTGGCCAGCGGAGCCTGATTTTTCAGGGTCTGCACGTTATCGAAATATGCATCGTAGCGCGGCATGGCAACGCCGCATCCCTGCAGGATCAAAGTGGCGGTGGCGAGACAGATAAAGCGTTTCAGCATAGGAATCCCTTCAGTCAGGAGTGATGGAGGGGCAATGCTAGCACGGTGATGGCGCCTTTCTGGCCGCACGCCAGCCTGTGACGCTTTGCGTTACGCCGTTCGGTTCAAGGGCCGATTGAAAGCGGTAATACCGCTCGGTCTGTATGGCTATCGCCACTAGCAACTGTGTCTATCCGTCGTTCCCCCGCGCGCCGAGAATGGTCGGACACTCCATAGCGCCGGGTCTGCCATGCATATCGCCATCCTCACCTTCGACGGCTTCAACGAACTGGATTCGCTTGTCGCTTTGGGCATCCTGAACCGCATCAAACAGCCGGGCTGGCGCGTTTTCTTGGCCGCGCCGAGCGAGACGGTCACCTCGATGAACGGCGTGCAATTGCATCGCCAGGCCACGTTGGACGAGATCGAATCATTCGATGCCGTGCTCGTCGGCAGCGGCATCAAAACCCGCGAGATAGCCCAGGACGCCAGTGTGATGCAGACGCTGGCGCGGCTCGATCCCGCACGTCAGCTGATCGGCGCGCAGTGTTCCGGCACCTTGCTGTTAGCGAAGTTGGGGTTGCTGGACGGCGTTCCGGGTTGCACTGATCTCACCACCAAGCCCTGGGTGCAAGAGGCCGGTATCGAAGTGCTCGAACAACCCTTCTTCGCCCGAGGCAACCTGGCTACAGCCGGCGGTTGCCTGGCCTCCATCTACCTCGCCGCCTGGACCCTGGCGCGCCTGGTTGGGCGTGAGGCAGCGGCCGAGGCGCTGTATTACGTGGCGCCGGTAGGGGAGAAGGCGGACTACGTCGAACGGGCACTCAGGAACATCGAGCCCTATTTGCCCATGTCCCGTTAACGTTCCTGGCAGCGTGGAAAGCTGCGAAGTGTTTTCGTTGGTGCGGGAATGGGCAATATTTGATCGCTCCACGCCTCGGCATAGGAGCGATCAGATCGTGACGAATAGCGGTATCAGGCGAAGACGAAATACTTGCGCACGGTCTCTACGACTTCCCAGGTGCCTTTCATCCCCGGCTCGATCACAAACACGTCGCCTGCTTTCAGGTGCACCGGCTGCTCGCCCTCAGGGGTGATCACGCAGTAGCCGTCGAGAAAGTGGCAATACTCCCACTTGTCGTAATTGACCTCGAACTTGCCGGGGGTGCAGATCCAGGTGCCCATGATCTTGCTGCCGTCCTTGGACAGGTAGGCGTTGAGGTTCACGGTATGCGGGTCGCCGCCGATGCGTTTCCACTTAGTGGCGTCGAGGACGGGCGTGGGGCAGGTTTCGCGCAGAACGGTGATGAAGTCAGACATTTCAGCTCCAGAACGGTCGGATAAACGTCCGTCACCATAGGTGCAACACCTTTGCCAAGGCTGCCTGAATCCGACGCCGAAGTACCTATGGACGCATCAATCGAGGGTTCTGAAGCCTCGGTTTGCTGCTTATCGGTTGAAAGAGTCGCTCCACCCCATCCCCCCGCCTCATCTGATAACCCACATTCGTCGAATAAACAGAACGATTGCTGTGCGCAGGGTTCCACTGCTTGCAACCAGTCGAGACGAGGTGTGATATGAGCAGTACGAAAGACAAAGTTAAAGGCCATACCAACGAAACTGTCGGTAAAGTGAAAGAAGGTATCGGCAAGGCTACCGGCAATAGCAGCCTTGAAGGCGAGGGTGTCGGCCAGCAAGTGAAGGGCAAGGCCCAGCAGCTCAAGGGCGACGTCAAGGATGCGATCAAGCGCGGTGTCGACAAAGCCTGATCAAGCCTGACTAAAAAAGCCCGGTCATTTTCAACAAATGGCCGGGCTTTTTTTAGGGCTGCGCATTCTCGCGGGATAGGTAGGGTTGGCAGTCAGGGGCACAGGTAACTCGGCAGTCACCAATTCTTTGCATACCCAGGCCGTAAGGCCAAGGGCGCAAGGGTTTAAAGCGCGCCAATCTCGGTACAGTTTTCCGGAGCGTTGAGGTCAACGCCCGCGTCGATGCGGGTGAGCTGGTTGCCGTAGGTACTGGTGTTGTCCTGGAGTATGCCTTTCTCGGTAACCAGCAGGTCGTAACCGCTAAAGTCAGGCCCTTGGCCTATGGCCAGGGAGCTTGGGCCTTTGAAGGCGAAGGGTGCGCTCGGGTAACTCTTGCCGCTTGGGGCTACAAACACCAGTCTGCCTTCGGCGAACTGGGTTACGGCTACACCGCCGCAGTACGGCAGGATGTCGTCAAGGGTCAGGCCTCCCTGATACAGCAGGTTGTCGCTATCCATATTGGAAATCAGTTTGCCCTGGGCGTCGTGAAAGAGTTGCTGTGCGTTGTGGTCGCTGTCCAGATGAATGCGGCGCAGCTTGTTGTTATCGGAAATGTAGACAGTATTGTCGGCGACCCTTACGCCGTTGGGGGTGCTGATGCCGTAGGGCGCGCCCAACCAGTCTTTTTCAAAGTGGGCCACGGCGGGTTTCGGGCCGGTGAAGTCCAGGGTTATCCGGCCTACGCTGCCCTGACCTAGATAGTTCGAGTCCGCGATCAGCAGCTTGCCGTCCGGGGTAAAGGCCAGGCCATTGGGCAGGGTGATGCCGTCGAGGGGGTTGCTGGCGCCGCTGACAGTGATGCGTTCGAACACAATCTTTTGCTCGCCGTCGTCCCCTTTGGCATTGAGATCTGCGGCCATCAACCGGGTCTCAATACCCGCTTTGAACGTCCATCCCTGCCAGCGGATATAGGGCTTGCCGCAAACGGTGAAAACCCAGTTGTTCCGTTGCGCGATGCCGGCAAAGCCGCATTTCTCGCCGTGGTACACGCTGTTGGCTTGGTAACTGGTCTGGCCCTGAGCGTCGCTCAGCTTGTTGATCAGGTAGATGGACTCTCCGCCCGTGACCAATAAGTTGCCATCGCTGGTGAACAGCATGTTCTCGGCATCGCCGATGAAGGCAACTTCTTCTTTATCGAGGCAGCCGGTTAAAAACACGGTGGCCAGGGCAACCAGCGCAAGCTTGGTGTTTATTGTCATTGTTTTCATCCGCTTATTGTTATTAGAAGCGCTCTCGAGGGAGATAGACGGCAATCATCGTAGGAGGCGTTCAGGGGGGAAAAGCTTAGCGCTTCACACCAAGGCGGGGATCACCCTTTTGGGTGGTTGGGGCAGCCGTTCCTGAACTGTCAAATGTTCTGCTGCGCCTAGTGAATCGTTGCGCACGACTAGACGTGAGGCGAAGTCGATAATTAGGGCCACCGGCTCACCGCTTCGATTCACTAACCGCTGAGCGTGCACCATTGCCAGCCGGTGAAGGCGTGGCTAGCCGCTCACACCTAACAGATCGGGTGTTTTACCTGCCCACCTACAGCCCGGAACACAATCCCGAAGAACGCTTGAATGCAGATATCAAACACGTGATCAGCTCCAAGGTGCCGATACGAACCAAGGCTACACTGCGGGCCGCCGCCGAGGATCGTATTGCCGCTGCCGCCAACGAACCCTTGCGTGTCAAAGCCTATTTCCAGGATCCATGGGTGAGGTACGCCGCTTGAGACTATTTAAAGGCTGGATCAATAAGCAAGTCGATTCCAGCTGGAGCGATGCTAACCACCAGGGTAAGGCTAAGCCGGCCATCGGGGGCGTGCAACAGCAGGGTGGCCAGTTTGCCTTGGTCGTCGTTGGAGAGAATCAGGTCGAGATCGGGGATAACGGTGCGGGAGACGACCTGCTCGGGGCGGCAATCGTTGAGAGCGATCAGCTCGTAAATACCGCCGGGGGCTTCGGTGGCGAGGCTGAAGTAGCTGGAGAGGGTGGGTTGGCTATCGAGGTCGAGCAGCAGGACGCGTTGCCGGCGTCGGCGAGGATGCCGCCGAGGTTGGCAGCGACGGTGGTTTTTCCCACACCGCCTTTGGTCGAGAGGATACATAGGACGTGCATGACACTTGCCTCCATGATTCCGATTAGGAATATGAAGACTGCACACTCGGCCAACCAAACGGATGGATGGGCGAGGGTCTATGCCCTTTCTCTACCGACACATAACCAGACTATGGCGTCTGGTTATAGAAACTTGGCTCCGCGACCAGGACTCGAACCTGGGACCCAATGATTAACAGTCAGCGCTTACAAGAGAAGCAGCCGAGTGGCGCGTTGGTTTCAAGTCACTAGAGACGGTTGCACTCTGGGACATATGCAGCCTTCAAGGAAATCTTAAGAACGCTGTTTTGGCCATGTCAACGGCTGGAGTATCAGCGGTTGAGCCGTTTGTCGCTGCCTAGAGTATTTAGTGGACGTACAGGTGCCGGGAGGCCCTAGCGATATGGGCCGTAGAAGTCGATGGTGGACGACCTAGCTGCTTTTCGCCGACTCTTCGAGCTTGCGCGCCTGAACGGTGATGGTGTGCCCCGGATTATCCTCGGCGGCTGCCTTGTCATCGCTGCCGATGGTTTTGCGAAATCCCTTTATCGCGTCGCCGAGATCCGATCCCAAACCTTTCAGACGTTTGCTTCCGAATAGCATGATCACGATCAGCAGGATGATCAGGAGTTGCCAGATGCTGATGCCGCCGATTCCCATGGTATGTACTCCTAGTGAGAGATAGATCAGTTGGGTTGAGGGTGTCTTTTAGCAAGCCTGAATATGCTGCCCCAGAGTTGCCAACCAAGCGCGCACTCGACACAGGCCGAGTGCGCAAGATGTCTGCGGATCGTTATCGTCTGCCGGCACCAACTCTATTTGTACCTATTTACAGACGTAAAACTTGCGCACGTAGGTTGTGCTTTCCCAGGCGCATGCCGCGCCGAGCGGTACGAATATGCTATCGCCGGCGTTGACCTGCAGGCTTTGGCCTTCTGGCGAATGCAGGGTGACGCTGCCTTCGATCAGGTGCATCAGCTCGTGGACTTTGTGTGGCCGCGCATGGCGCGTATAGGGTGTCGAGTCCCAGACGCCGATGAGTACGTTGGCGCTGTCCTTGTAGCTACTCTTCGAGCGGCATTGGGGCTCGGCGCTGATCAGGATCTGCGCATCGGGCGGTGTCGAGGGCGCGAGGTGGGCGAGCGGGTCGAGCGGGGTAAGCCCCGGGTTCTGTTCATCTGTGACTTGAGCACAAAAAGCCCAGAAGGTACCCGCCTGCGCTTGGATCTGCAGAGCGGTACCACGGCCGATCACCGCGCTGGCCCCACGGCCCAGTTCGAGGGTGCGATCCTCGGTTTGCAGGGTCAAGTGGCCGCTGTGCACCACTATCATTTCGAGCTGGGGGTAATCAGCGATGGTGAATGATCCGCTCACCTGCACGACGCCCGCAGCCATGCCGTCTGACCCGAGGTAAGCGATTCTCCGCGTGGTGCCGAACGGGTCGGCGGGGCTCAAAGAGCCTGAGATCGAGGGCGTAGGCGCAGCGCTACCGTCGGCGCGAGCCAACAGCAGGATAGTGGACGGTTGCATCAGAGTTATCTCCAGGAAGTGTTATGGGTAAGGGGCGCAAATGCCGCTAGCAAGGGCTGGTCTCGTCAGCCAATGGCCTGAGTCACCAGGGCGAATTGGTTGACGCCGCCGACAGCGCGCGGAGGCGTTCCGCGGGCCATTTGCGCGACCCTGTCGACCTGTTTCAGGCCCGCTGTTTCGAGCCAATCGGATAGGCCGCTATCTGCCGGAATATCGATACGTACGAAAGCCTCCGGCACTTGCGCCAGCAACACGCCTATCAGGTGTTTGGCCTGCTCAGGGTTTTCCGCGATGACCGGGCCGATACAGCGGCCGCGGCCGAACGGGCGCAGTATCGCGAAGGCGCGCAGCTGGCCCTCGCGCTCGATACCGACGGCCTGTTCGACGACATCGAACAGGTCATTGAGTACGGCTTCGCGGTCCAGGCCGCTGCCGGCATTGGCCAGTTCGAGCTGGCGAACCCGATCGGCTGCGGTCAAGGGCCGGCACTGTTCACCGGCTGGTAGGGCAGGGGTATCGGCGGCTTGTGCCTGGCCCTGATGCTGGTGGATCTGACCGAACTCGACGAAGCCTTGGCTGGTGTACAGCGGGACACCCGCCAGTGTGGCGTTGAGTATGGCGGTGCGCGGCGTGCAGGCCTCGAGTGCCAGTTCCATCAGCTTGCGGCCAATGCCTTGGCCCTGGTACTCGTCGCTGACGATCACCAGGCCGATGGTGGCGTAAGCACCTTGCGGGCAAGCGAATGCGGTACCGATCAGGCGGCCGTCGTCTTCTACGACGAAGCCCTCAGCGACGCGCTGCAGCATGGCCCAATCTTCCAGGCGATGGGGCCACTTCAACACCACGGACAAGGCATGGGCCGCCGCTACATCGTCGGCGGTCATGGGGCGATAAAGGTGGGCAGGGCGTTGAGCGACGGACATGGCAGGACTCCGTTGTTGGCAGCGTGCGGCGGATAATTTTCACCGGGTATAAGGCTGTATCCCACCTGCGGCGCGGCCTGACAAGGGGGTGAAGGCAATTCGGCAGATTCCCCAAGCGGTGGCTCTATAGGCCATATTTTTTACTTGGACGAGAGTCACTATCAGCAGTAAATGCTTGGCTGTTTTTCTGAGGGGAGGCCTACATCGAAGGCGTTGCACCGATCGATTCTTGCTCCACGGGTGCGCTTGATAGGGGCTTTGCATTGGCTATGTACCAGCGCTGGCTGCAGACTCCTGGCGCGCACGGCGCACTCTACCTATTGCGGTATAAAACTAAAAAAGGCGCCCGGATGGGCGCCTCAAGGCTAAGGGAGCGTATCTAGGGCCTTCAAGAAAACCCCCGACCGGCCCACGATAAAGCCGATCGGGAACTGCCGTTACAGAATGCTCAGCGGGTATTCGATGATCAGGCGGACGTCATCGGCGCCGCTGTCGAACGAGCTGGCGCGGTAGGTAGCCTGGCGCAGGCGGAAGGAGAGATTTTTCGCCGAGCCCGACTGGACCACGTACTGGGCCTCAAAGTCGCGCTCCCAACGCTTCTCGTCGTCGACCCCGGCGCGGAAATAGGCACCAGTCGGATCGGCTTTGGTGAAGTCGATCTGGTCGCCTTTGACGTAGCGGGTCATAAAGGTCAGGCCCGGCACACCGAAATCGGCCATGTTGATGTCGTAGCGGATCTGCATGGAGCGCTCGTTGGGGCGGTTGAATTCGCCGTACTGCACCGAGTTGGCCAGCCAGATCGAGTTGACGCCGATGAAGTCGAAGGTCTCGTCGCCATCGATCTTCTGGTAGGCCAGAGTCAGCTTGTGCGGGCCGAAGGCGTAGGCGGCCTTGGCCGACCAACTGGTGGTGTCCAACTCCCCGGCACGGGCTTCGCCCTCGTCGCTGGTCTTGTAAGCCGCCAGGGCGAAGTTCAGCGATTGCTTGTCGGCCAGCGGGATGGTGTAGGAGGCATAGCCGAAGTATTGGTGCCAGAGTTCGTCGGCCTCGCTGGCGTAGGCCATCAGGTTGAGGTTGTCGTTGACCTTGTAGGAGCCGCCGATGAAATCGACGCTGTCGGCCTCGATGCCCGCGTAGCTGGTGAACAGGCCACCATCGGAATTGGTCGAGTCTCTACCGTTGTACGCGGTGAAGTGGCCGGCTTCGAGGAACAGCTTGTCGAATTCGCGGCTCGACAGCTGGAAGCCGGTGGCCACTTCCGGTAGCAGGCGGTTGTCACCCATGGCGAATACCGGGGCGCTCGGGCGCTGTTCGCCGTACTTCAGTTCGGTGGCGGAGACGCGCATTTTCACTGCGCCGCCGATCTCGCCGTAGGCGTCCGGCACTTCGGCGTCGGCAGTCTGGTTGTTGCTGATCGGCAGCAGGCCGTTGCCGGTACGGCCGCGGCCGGTGTCCAGTTTGATCCCGCCGTAGGCGAAGGCATCGGCGCCGAAGCCGACAGTGCCCTGAGTGAAGCTGGAGGTGAAGTTGAGCATGGCGCCGTGCGCCCATTCCTCGCGATAACCGTTGCGTTCGCTGGCTGGCTTCGAGCCGTTGATGCCCTGGCTGTTGCTGGCGCCATCATGGAAGTCGCGATTCATATAGAAATTGCGGTTGAGCAGGGTGAGGCTGCTGTCCTCGATAAAGCCATTGGCCTGTTGTTGGTCGGCCATGGCCAATTGCGAGGCGGCGGCGACCGCCAGGGCTAGAAAGCTGGGTTTCACGACGTTCATGGTCTACTCCACTGATTTTATTATTCGCGTAGCCGTTCAGAAGAACCGCTGCAGAACTGGCGCGGCCGGGCTCTACTCGCCCTGGGCGCGGCGTCTGTATCCCACTGGTTACGGGGCCTGGCAAGGGGGCGAAGGCAATTCGGTAGATTCCCCAATTAGTGGCTCTATAGGCCGAATTTTTTACCTGAACGGCGCTCGCTATCAGCATTAACTGCTTGGCCGTTTTTTGCCCGGAGGCGAAAGTCCTGAGCCGGAAAAGGCATGGTGGGCGTTGGAAAAACGTTAAGCCCCAGTCGATATCGAGCCGAGTTTTTCATCGTGATCGACCCGGCCGAAGTAGGCATTTCTGTTAGTTGGGCTTTTCTGGTGCCAGCGCTTTCCTGAGCGTCGCTAGGGAAACGCTCGTTCGCGCGCTATAGGCGGTCGCTCGTCCGAACGGTCGACTTTTCTGCGAGTGCTGTGCTGTTCAATAGCTGAACTGAATGGGGGAGGGAAGGCGGGAGCAAGGCTCCCACCCAAACAGCGAGGGAAGACTGTTAGAAGTCGGAAACCTTACCCCAAGCCCCTTTGTTCAGGCGGGCAAGGCTGTATTGAGTGTGGTCCACAAACGGCGTCTTGCCCGTCGCCAGTTCGGCGATCAGGCGCCCGGCGCCAGGGCCGATGCCGAAGCCGTGACCCGAAAAGCCGGCGGCCAGAATGAAGCCGGGCAGGTTTTGTGCTTGGTCGATCACCGGCACACCGTCCGGGGTGCTGTCGATATAGCCGGCCCAACCTGCCTGAACGGGCACGCTGCCCAGGGCGGGCAACAGGCGGCGCGCACGGGCAAGGGTATCCCTGAGGATCGCCTCCGACGGGCGCGGATCGAGGATACGCACGCGCTCCATCGGTGTAGGCCGGTCGAGCGCCCATTTGCTGCGCGTCTCGTGTCCGCTCTGCCAACCCTGCAGGTCGCCCGGTGAGAGCATTTGCCAGCGTTTGGCGAACATCGGCAGGAAATACGATGAGAAGCGCAGTTGCTGCGGCGTCGGGTCCACGCAGGCGCGGCCGGAAATGGCCAGGGTATAGCCGCCGTCGCCGCGCCGGGTGACTGTTACCTCACTGGTATGAAGTGCGTCGGGAAGCCCCTGGGCCCCCGGCATGACCGACAGGATGCTGGAGCGTATCGACGCTTGCGGAAAGCGAATGCCGAGTTGTGCACAGAAGGAGGAGGCCCAGGCACCGCCGGCCATCACCACTTGTTGGGTCTTGATTACGCCCTTTTCGGTAATCACCCCCGATACCCGGCCAGCCTCGCTCTCGATACCCCGGGCTGCGCAGAACTGGTGTATCGAACCGCCATGTTTGAGCACGCCCTTGGCGATCAGTGGCGCCGCCCGCGACGGATCGGCGATGCCGTCAGACGGCGAAAACACCCCTCCCAACCAGGGCTTGCCGGTCGCCGCGCCGCGTTGCGTGGCTTCGGCGCCGCTCAGCATATGGGTGGTGACGCCCTGGGTGATCGCGAAGTCGCGCCATTTCGCCCAGCCGTCCAGCTCGGCCTGGTTATCCGACAGATAGAACAGTCCGCAGCGGCGGAAGCCGAGATCCTCGTCGAGGTCGGCGGTAATCTCCTCCCAGAGCGCGAGACTCTTGGTCGACAAGGGTAGTTCGCGCGCGTCGCGGTTCTGCTGGCGGCACCAGCCCCAGTTGCGGCTGGATTGCTCGGCGCCTATACGGCCCTTCTCGAGCACAGCAACACTCATACCCTGGCGGGCCATGAAATAGGCTGCGCATACGCCGATGATTCCGCCGCCGATGACGACGGCGTCGGCGCTTTTTGGCAGCTCCGGGGTGGACGCAATGGTGATCAAGGGAGCCGGCATTCTATTCTCCTGGCCTGGAATCTATTGTCTTACGGCTTTGCAGCGAGCAATGCAGACGGTACTGCGAAGCGGCCTCAATACGGTGAGGCCATTGCCCGCCGATGAAGTTATCGGCACGCACAAGATCGGGACGATCGGCATTGAGATCCAAGTCTGCTGCCTTGTCGGTCGAGTCGGAGCGGCAGACCAGGCTACGGCAGGCATCACGCCAATCGCCCATGCCGTTGCGCTGATCCTATATTAGGCATCGCGACCCGCAGAGGGCTGTCGTATTGCGCGTGCGCAATCGCAGAATCGGGCGTTTTCGAGGGTGCGCTCGGAAGTTTCTGCTGCGGCGGGCGGAGTGATAGGCGCGCCAGGTCCTGTAGCTTGAGCGCTGACTGTTCCGCCCATCACCTGCTGCTCGCTTTCCCTATGTCTTTTCCTCTTGGAGAAAGGTGGCGCGTGCGAGCAACGAGCATGCCCGTTGCCACCATCATTGGGCTCTTCAGGCCCTTCACCCCCGACCGATGAGTACTCCGCTCGAGCCCGGTTGCAGGGCCGGAGCGTTTGCTTTCGCCGATGACGATGAAAATAGTCGGAAGTTGCGTATTCCCAGGGTATCCGGAATTTTCTGCTGAGCGCTCGGCAGCATACTAATCACCGCAAACCAGCAATGCATGGCCGTGATACTCGCGCCGAACATGGCGAGCGATCCCGGCTTGATCATGCTTGCGTAAATTCCGGGCAATTGCGGTTGCCCTGATTAGAGAACGGCGAGGTCCTGTAGATGAAAACACTGCTGCTTACTAAAGAAGAAGTCGGCAGATTGATATCCATGAAGGAAGTCATAGGCACGGTGGAAGAGGCCTACAAGGCCTTCAGCGCTGGGCAGGTGGTACAGCCCGACTATATAGGGATACATCTTCCGGAACCGCGCGGAGAAATCGACTTCAAGGTCGGTTACTGCAAGACCAATGAAATCATCTCGATGAAAGCCTCTTCCGG
>CAMPJN010000042.1 GCA_946886875.1 uncultured Pseudomonas sp. | reverse complement strand
GGTACACCGCCTTTACCGCGGATATGACCAAGCCCGGTCTGCCGGTGGTTAACGAAGACGGCACGCCGAAATGGCGCATGGCGCCGTCGCCAAAGGGCCCGTACTGGGAAGAGGGCATGAAGTTGGGTTATCAGGACGCCGGCTCCTGGACCTTCCTCAAGTCCACGCCTGACAAGCAGCGCCTGGCAGCCTGGCTGTACGCGCAGTTCGTCACCTCGAAAACCGTGTCGCTGAAGAAGACCCTGGTTGGCCTGACGCCGATTCGCGAGTCGGATATCAACTCCCAGGCGATGACCGATATCGCTCCGAAACTGGGCGGTCTGGTCGAGTTCTATCGCAGCCCGGCACGGGTACAGTGGACGCCGACCGGCACCAACGTACCGGACTACCCGCGTCTGGCGCAGCTCTGGTGGCAGTTCATCGCCGAAGCGGCCAGTGGTGATAAAACCCCACAAGAAGCGTTGGATGGCCTGGCGGCAGCTCAGGACACCATGCTCGGTCGTCTGGATCGCTCTGGCGTGTTGGGCGAGTGCGGACCGAAGCTGAACGAGGCGAAAGATCCGCAGTACTGGCTGGATCAACCGGGTGCACCGAAGCCGAAACTGGCCAACGAGAAGCCCAAGGGCGAAACCATCAGCTACGACGAACTGCTGAAATCCTGGGAGGCCGCGAACTAAGGCTGTACCCCTTGAATGAAAAACGGCACCCTCGGGTGCCGTTTTTTATGCGCTGCGAAAAACCTTAATCGTGCAGGTGTTCCGCTGCGTGCAAGGTGTTTTCCAGCAGGCAGGCACGGGTCATTGGTCCTACGCCGCCGGGTACTGGAGTAATCCAGCTGGCGCGGGGCAGGGCGGTGTCGTAGACCACGTCGCCGATCAACTTGCCATCGGCCTGACGATTTATGCCAACGTCGATAACGATGGCGCCTGGCTTGATCCACTCGCCCTGCACCAGGCCCGGTTTGCCGGCGGCTACCACGACGATATCGGCAAGCCCCACGTGCATCGGCAGGTCCTTGGTGAAACGGTGGGTCACGGTGACGGTGCAACCCGCCAACAGAAGCTCCATCGCCATCGGCCGGCCGACGATGTTCGACGCGCCAACCACTACTGCATGCAGGCCATACAGGTCGGTGCCGGTGCTTTGCAGTAGGGTCATGATGCCCTTGGGCGTGCAGGGGCGCAGCAGCGGCATGCGCTGGGCCAGGCGGCCGATGTTGTAGGGGTGAAAACCGTCGACGTCTTTATCCGGGCGAATACGTTCGAGCAATAAAGAAGCATCCAGATGCTCCGGCAATGGCAGCTGAACGAGAATCCCATCGATGCTGGGGTCGTCGTTGAGCCTGTCGATCAATGCCATCAATTCGGCTTGGTCGGTGCTCGCGGGGAGATCGTAAGCATGCGAAATGAAGCCGACTTCTTCGCAGTCCTTACGTTTGTGCGAGACATAGACCTGAGAGGCGGGATCGCTACCAACCAGGATCACGGCGAGACCTGGGGCGCGCTTACCTAGCTCAAGTCGCTCGGCGACACGTTTGGCGATCTGCTGGCGGAGGCTGGCGGCGATCGCTTTGCCGTCGATAAGTTGTGCGGTCATTGCGCTTGGTTAACCCTTGGGAAGGATTGAAAAAGGACGCGCATTCTCGCATGGAGAAACCCCTGGGCAAAGGCGCGAGCCGGGTTTTTCGCGTAACTCCTTTATATGACTGAATTTTTTTAACTTTCCCTGTTGACGAGTTATCGGTGCCTCTATAACATTCGCCCCGCTTGTCGAGCACAGCCAGTCGCTGGGTAAGACGGCAAACGCAGGGCTCGCAAGAGTTTCTGCCGGAGCCGAAAGCTTTGAGTCTGCTTGCAGATGGATAGGCGCCCGTAGCTCAGCTGGATAGAGCATCCGCCTTCTAAGCGGATGGTCGCAGGTTCGAGTCCTGCCGGGCGTGCCACTTGGCAGCTTAGGCGCGAGCAAGATGCAATAAATGCAATATGGTGGGCGTAGCTCAGTTGGTAGAGCACAGGATTGTGGCTCCTGGTGTCGTGGGTTCGATTCCCATCGTCCACCCCATATTCCAGAACGCCAGGCTCATAGCCTGGCGTTTTTGTTTGAAAGCTCGATTCGCGGACGTGGTGGAATTGGTAGACACACTGGATTTAGGTTCCAGCGCCGCAAGGCGTGAGAGTTCGAGTCTCTCCGTCCGCACCATGTAACTAGCTGTTTTGAAGATATTTGTCTGAAGGCCAGGTTGGAAAGTGGTGTTTCAGGGGTGTTTTCGAGCAGTTAACAAAAAAGGCAGCTCCGAAAGGGCTGCCTTTTTGTCATTTCTGGGCTGTGGCTGGCGCTTTGGCGTCTGCTCTTTATAGGTAGAGCTGTAGCCCCATTTTCGATATCTACGGGCTGCGCGGTCCGTATCTGGCCTGCTTTTTGGTGGCAATGCAGTAGAAGCATCAATTGATGGGGTCACCCTAGGGTGACTTCTGCAAATTGAGTCTCTAGAATGCATGCCCTTGATCGGGGCCGGAAACGGCCGGCCTATGTCTGTGCAACGAGGAATATCCATGCAAGTTTCTGTTGAAAACACTTCTGCTCTCGAGCGCCGCATGACCGTAGGCGTCTCCGTCGAGCGCATCGAGACTGAAGTCAACAAGCGTCTGCAGCAGACTGCCCGTCGCGCCAAGGTTCCTGGCTTCCGCCCTGGCAAGGTACCGATGAGCGTCATTCGCCAGCGTTACGAAGATGCCGCTCGTCAGGAAGCCCTCGGCGATTTGATCCAGGCTACTTTCTACGAGGCCGTAGTCGAGCAGAAGCTCAACCCTGCTGGCTCGCCTGCTGTCGAACCGAAGAGCTTCGAGAAAGGCAAGGATCTGGAGTACGTGGCCACTTTCGAAGTGTTCCCGGAATTTCAGGTCAGCGGTTTGGAGTCCATCGCCATCGAGCGCCTGCAGGCCGATGTGGCTGACAGCGACCTGGACAACATGCTGGAAATCCTGCGCAAGCAGAACACTCGTTTCGAAACCGTTGAGCGCGCCGCCGAAAACGGCGACCAGCTGAACATCGACTTTGTCGGCAAGATCGACGGCGAAGCCTTCGCTGGCGGTTCCGCCAAGGGTACCCAACTGGTTCTCGGCTCCGGCCGCATGATTCCTGGCTTCGAAGATGCGCTGGTCGGCGCCAAGTCCGGCGAAGAGCGGGTGATCAATCCGGTTTTCCCCGAGGATTATCAAAACCTCGATCTGGCCGGTAAGACCGCAGAGTTCACCGTTACCGTCAACAGTATCAGCGCGCCTCAGTTGCCTGAGCTGAACGACGAGTTCTTCGCCTTGTTCGGCGTCAAAGAAGGCGGTCTGGAAGGCTTCCGCGCTGAAGTCCGGAAGAATATGGAGCGTGAGCTGCGTCAGGCGATTAAGTCCAAGGTTAAGAGCCAGGTGATGGACGGTCTGCTGGCCGCCAACCCGATCGAAGTACCTAAGGCTCTGGTCGGTAACGAAGTCAATCGCTTGCGCGTTCAAGCTGTTCAGCAGTTCGGTGGCAACATCAAGCCTGACCAGCTGCCGGCTGAGCTGTTCGAAGAGCAAGCCAAGCGCCGCGTAGTGCTGGGTCTGATCGTTGCTGAAGTGGTCAAGCAGTTCGAACTCAAGCCTGACGACGCCCGCGTGCGTGAGATGATTCAGGAAATGGCCTCGGCCTATCAGGAGCCTGAGCAGGTTGTGGCCTGGTACTACAAAAACGACCAGCAAATGAACGAGGTACGTTCGGTTGTGCTGGAAGAGCAAGTTGTAGATACTGTTTTGCAGAAGGCCAATGTGACCGATAAAGCGGTCTCTTACGAAGAAGCTGTCAAGCCGGTGGAAGCTCCACAAGCCGCCTGATTCTTTACCTCGTTCGAGCACACCATAAGCCAGCCTCAGTGCTGGCTTATGCGTATTTGAGAAACGACTATTTAGGGAGCGAGTGCAAGAATGTCGCGCAATCCTTTTACCCAGCAAATGCCTGAAATCCAAGCCGCTGGCGGCCTGGTGCCCATGGTTATCGAACAGTCGGCTCGCGGCGAGCGCGCCTACGACATTTATTCGCGTCTACTCAAGGAACGAGTGATTTTCCTGATTGGCCCCGTAGAAGACTACATGGCCAACCTGATCGCCGCTCAGCTGCTGTTCCTTGAAGCGGAAAACCCGGACAAGGACATTCACCTCTACATCAACTCGCCAGGCGGTTCGGTGACTGCCGGCATGTCGATCTACGACACCATGCAGTTCATCAAACCCGACGTCTCGACCATCTGCATCGGCCAGGCTTGTAGCATGGGCGCGCTGCTGTTGGCAGGCGGCGCTGCAGGCAAGCGTTATTGCCTGCCGCACTCGCGCATGATGATTCACCAGCCACTGGGCGGTTTCCAGGGTCAGGCTTCGGATATCGAAATCCACGCCAAGGAAATTCTGTTCATCCGTGAGCGTCTGAATCAGGTCCTGGCCGATCATACCGGACAGCCGATCGAGGTGATTGCCCGCGATACCGATCGCGATCGCTTCATGAGCGGTGAAGAAGCGGTGAATTATCGCTTGATCGACCAGGTTCTGACGAAGCGTGAATTACCGGCTAAGCTCGCCTGAAACGGCTAGCCGGGTCAGCCTGGACGGCCTGCGGGGTTGAAAATACCCGCATTTGCCTTCATCTTGTGTTTTAAGCCTACCGGATTTGGATTGATCGAATGACTGACACCCGCAACGGCGAGGACAACGGCAAGCTGCTTTATTGCTCCTTCTGCGGCAAAAGCCAGCATGAAGTACGCAAATTGATTGCCGGCCCCTCGGTCTTTATCTGCGACGAGTGCGTCGACCTGTGCAACGACATCATCCGCGAGGAGGTGCAGGAAGCGCAGGCCGAGAGCAGTGCCCATAAATTGCCGGCGCCCAAGGAAATCAGCAACATCCTTGATCAATATGTGATCGGTCAGGAGCGTGCGAAGAAAGTACTGGCGGTAGCGGTATACAACCACTACAAGCGCCTCAACCAGCGTGAAAAGAAAGACGATGTCGAGCTGGGTAAAAGCAATATTCTGCTGATCGGTCCGACAGGCTCGGGTAAGACCCTGCTGGCCGAAACCCTGGCGCGCTTGCTCAACGTGCCCTTCACGATTGCCGATGCCACCACGCTGACCGAAGCCGGTTATGTCGGGGAGGATGTCGAGAACATCATTCAGAAGTTGTTGCAGAAATGCGATTACGATGTCGAAAAAGCTCAGATGGGCATCGTCTATATCGATGAGATCGACAAGATTTCCCGCAAATCCGATAACCCGTCCATCACCCGCGATGTCTCGGGCGAAGGTGTGCAGCAGGCATTGCTGAAACTTATCGAAGGCACCGTGGCTTCGGTTCCGCCGCAAGGTGGCCGTAAGCATCCGCAGCAGGAATTTTTGCAGGTTGACACGCGCAATATCCTGTTCATCTGCGGTGGCGCCTTCTCTGGTTTGGAGAAAGTCATTCAGGGTCGTTCGACCAAGGGCGGAATCGGCTTCAACGCCGAAGTACGCAGCAAGGAAGAGGGCAAGAAGGTTGGCGAATCGTTGCGTGCCGTAGAGCCGGACGATTTGGTGAAATTCGGCCTGATTCCTGAGTTCGTCGGTCGTTTGCCGGTCATTGCAACCCTCGATGAGCTCGATGAGGCTGCGTTGATGCAGATTCTCACCGAGCCGAAGAATGCCCTGACCAAGCAATACGCCAAGTTGTTCGAGATGGAGGGGGTCGAGCTGGAGTTTCGACCGGATGCTCTCAAGTCGGTGGCGCACAAGGCGCTGGAGCGCAAGACCGGTGCCCGTGGTCTGCGTTCGATCCTCGAAGGCATTCTGCTCGATACCATGTACGAAATTCCGTCCCAGACGGATGTCAGTAAAGTGGTGATCGACGAAGGCGTGATCGATGGTTCCTCTCAGCCGCTATTGATCTATGAAAACAGCGAGCCGCCTGCTAAGGCAGCCCCCGACGCTTGAGTGATCGGCGTCTGTTACATGTTGAAAGCAAAGGGGCCTGACGGCCCCTTTGCTTTTACAGCCTAAACGCTTGTTTTTTGCTGGTGCTGCCCCCATCTTAAGATTCAAGGTAATCCCATCTGTTTACAGCCTTTGTGGCCGACGTAGAGCCTAAATCATGAAGACAACCATCGAATTGCCTCTCCTGCCGCTGCGCGATGTCGTGGTTTATCCGCACATGGTTATCCCCTTGTTCGTGGGGCGCGAAAAATCCATCGAAGCTCTGGAAGCGGCGATGACCGGCGAAAAGCAGATATTGCTGCTTGCCCAGAAAAACCCAGCCGACGATGACCCGAGCGAAGAAGGGCTTTATCGGGTGGGAACTGTTGCGACCGTTCTACAATTGCTCAAACTGCCTGACGGTACCGTCAAGGTATTGGTCGAAGGCGAGCAGCGCGGTGAAATCGAGCGCTTTATCGAGGTGGACGGCCATTGCCGTGCCGAGGTCCAGCTGATCGATGAAGTCGATGCGCCCGAGCGCGAGTCCGAAGTCTTCGTGCGCAGCCTGCTCAGTCAGTTCGAGCAGTACGTGCAGCTCGGCAAGAAGGTTCCCGCCGAAGTGCTGTCATCGCTCAATAGCATCGATGAGCCAAGCCGCCTGGTTGACACCATGGCTGCGCACATGGCGCTGAAGATCGAGCAGAAACAGGAAATTCTGGAAATTACCGATCTGTCGGCACGGGTCGAGCACGTGCTGGCCTTGCTGGATGCCGAAATCGATTTGTTGCAGGTCGAGAAGCGCATCCGCGGCCGGGTCAAAAAGCAGATGGAGCGCAGTCAACGTGAGTACTACCTGAATGAGCAGATGAAGGCCATTCAGAAAGAGCTCGGTGACAGCGAGGAAGGTCACAACGAACTCGACGAGCTGAAAAAGCGCATCGAGAATGCCGGCCTGAGCAAAGAGGCTTACGGCAAAGCGCAGACCGAGTTGAACAAACTCAAGCAGATGTCGCCGATGTCCGCCGAGGCGACGGTAGTGCGCTCCTATATCGACTGGCTGGTGAATGTGCCGTGGAAGGCGCAGAGCAAGGTCAGGCTTGATCTGGCGCGCGCTGAGGCAATTCTCGACGCCGACCATTATGGCCTGGATGAAGTCAAGGACCGTATCCTCGAATATCTCGCGGTTCAAAAGCGTGTGAAGAAAATCAAAGGTCCGGTGCTCTGCCTGGTCGGTCCGCCTGGTGTGGGCAAGACGTCCCTGGCCGAGTCGATTGCCAGCGCCACCAACCGTAAGTTCGTGCGCATGGCCTTGGGCGGCGTACGTGACGAAGCGGAAATCCGCGGTCATCGGCGCACCTATATCGGCTCCATGCCCGGTCGTCTGATTCAGAAGATGACCAAGGTAGGGGTGCGTAACCCGCTGTTCCTGCTCGACGAAATCGACAAGATGGGCCAGGACATGCGTGGCGATCCGGCTTCGGCACTGCTCGAGGTGCTCGACCCGGAGCAGAATCACAATTTCAACGATCACTATCTGGAAGTCGATTACGACCTTTCCGACGTGATGTTCCTGTGCACCGCTAACTCGATGAATATTCCCGCGGCCTTGCTCGATCGCATGGAGGTCATCCGTCTGCCCGGTTATACCGAGGACGAGAAGATCAACATCGCCATCAAGTACCTGGCGAGCAAGCAGATTCAGGCTAATGGCCTGAAAAAAGGCGAGCTGGAATTCGAAGAGGCGGCAATCCGCGACATCATTCGCTACTACACCCGCGAAGCCGGTGTGCGCAGCCTGGAGCGGCAAATCGCCAAAATCTGCCGTAAGGCGGTCAAGGAGCACACCCGTGAAAAGCGCTTCCAGGTTGTGGTTACCGCCGATTCGCTCGAACACTTCCTCGGTGTGCGCAAGCATCGCTATGGATTAGCCGAGCTGCAGGATCAAATCGGTCAGGTGACCGGGCTGGCCTGGACCCAGGTTGGCGGCGAGCTGCTGACCATCGAAGCGGCCGTGGTACCGGGCAAGGGACAGTTGATCAAAACCGGTTCTCTGGGCGATGTCATGGGCGAGTCCATCACTGCCGCACTGACGGTAGTGCGCAGTAGGGCGAAGAGCCTGGGCGTCCCTGTGGACTTCTATGAGAAGCGTGATATCCATATCCATATGCCGGAGGGGGCAACGCCGAAAGACGGTCCTAGCGCGGGTGTGGGGATGTGCACGGCGCTGGTCTCGGCGCTGACCCAGATTCCTGTGCGTGCAGATGTGGCTATGACCGGTGAAATAACCCTGCGGGGGCAGGTGCTGGCAATTGGTGGTTTAAAAGAAAAACTACTCGCAGCACATCGCGGCGGAATCAAAACCGTGATCATTCCGGAAGAAAATATGCGTGATCTGAAAGAGATTCCGGAGAATATTAAGCAAGACCTGCAGATTAAACCGGTTAAATGGATTGACGAAGTCCTGCAAATTGCGCTGCAATACGCCCCGGAGCCCTTGCCCGATGCGGCTCCGGAGCTGGTTGCAAAGGATGACAAGCGCGAGTCTGATTCCAAGGAGCGAATTAGCACGCATTAGCAGGATGGCTTCCTTGACACCATTTTCTAGCCCTTGTTATAAAGCGGCTCTTATTGTGTCGGCAGGCCATTCAGCACCCGCTTTGCTTACACTAAAAATCAAAGAAACAAACTCAACAGAAATTAAGGGGACTTAGAGTGAACAAGTCGGAACTGATCGATGCCATCGCTGCATCTGCTGATATCCCGAAGGCTGTTGCTGGCCGCGCGTTGGACGCAGTGATTGAATCCGTTACTGGCGCGTTGAAGGCTGGTGATTCCGTTGTACTGGTTGGTTTCGGTACTTTTGCAGTCAAAGAGCGCGCCGCTCGCACTGGCCGCAACCCGCAGACTGGCAAGCCAATCAGCATCGCTGCTGCTAAGATCCCAGGTTTCAAAGCTGGTAAAGCACTGAAAGACGCCGTTAACTAAGCGTCTTCCAGATTTTACCTTTCAGGTCGGGCTAAGCCCGTCCTGACAGCGGAGCGGTAGTTCAGTCGGTTAGAATACCGGCCTGTCACGCCGGGGGTCGCGGGTTCGAGTCCCGTCCGCTCCGCCAGTTTACGAGAAGGCGCATCCTCGGATGCGCCTTTCTTCTATCCGCACTTTACCCACACTGCACGACTGCTTTATTTCTGTTCAGTCGTTCTGGGGGACGCATGCTGCAAAACATCAGGGACAATTCACAGGGTTGGATTGCCAAAACCATTATCGGCCTCATAGTCGCGCTTTTGGCGCTGACAGGTGTGGACGCCATCTTTACCAGCACCAGCAATAGTCAGAATGCCGCGCAAGTGAATGGTGAAGAAATTACCTCCATTGAGCTGGGTCAGGCGGTGGAAATGCAGCGTCGCCAACTGCTGCAGCAACTGGGGCGCGACTTCGATGCCTCGCTGCTCGACGACAAACTGCTTCGCGAGGCCGCACTCAACGGTTTGGTCGAGCGCACCTTGCTGTTGCAGGGTGCTAAAGAGGCTGGTTTCGCCTTCTCCAAGCAGGCCTTGGATCAATTGGTTCTGCAGACGCCTGAATTCCTCGTCGACGGCAAGTTCGACGCCGATCGCTTCGATCAAGTGATCCGCCAGCTCGGTTACACCCGTCTGCAGTTCCGACGCATGCTCGAAGAGGAAATGCTCATCGGTCAATTGCGTGCAGGTCTGGCCAGCAGCGGTTTCGTAACCGATGAAGAAATTGCCGCTTTCGCCCGTTTGGAAAAGCAAACTCGCGATTTCGCCACTCTGACCTTGCCAGCCGATAGCGCCGCGGTGCAGTTGAGCGACGATGACATCAAGGCTTACTACGAAGCCCAGGCCAGCGAGTTCATGAGCCCGGAGCAGGTGGTTCTGGAATATATCGAGCTGAACAAGGACTCTTTCTTCGATGAGGTCGAGGTAAGCGACGAAGAGTTGCAGAGCGCCTATCGCAGTGAGATCGCCAACCTCGCCGAGCAACGCCAGGCGGCTCATATTCTGATCGAGCCGGGTGATTCGCTGAGCGACGAGCAAGCCAAGGCCAAAATCGAGGAAATCGAGAAGCGTCTGCAGCAAGGCGAAGATTTCGCTGTCTTGGCTAAAGAATTTTCCGACGATCCAGGTTCGGCCAACGACGGCGGCGATCTCGGCTATGCCGGCCCAGGCGTCTATGACCCGGCGTTTGAAGAGGCGCTCTACGCCCTGGAAGAGGGCAAAGTTTCAGCGCCAGTGCGTAGCGAATTCGGCTGGCACTTGATCAAGCTCCTCGGCGTGCAGGCACCGGAAGTACCGACATTCGATAGCCTGAAAGAGAAGCTGTCGCGTGATCTCAAGGCCCGCCAAGTCGAGCAGCGTTTCGTCGAAGTCTCGAAGCAGCTCGAAGACAGCGCGTTCGAGGCCTCCGATCTGGCGCAGCCGGCTCAGGAACTGGGTCTTGAGGTGAAAACCACCGAAGCCTTCGGTCGTGAGGGTGGCGAAGGTATCGCCGCCAATCGGCAAGTGATTCAGGCTGCATTCAGCGCCGAGGTGCTGGAAGATGGCAGCAACAGCAGCGTCATCGAGCTCGATCCGAGCACCGCGGTGGTGGTGCGCATGAAAGAGCACAAGAAGCCGCAACGGCTTGCACTGGAGCAGGTGGCGGAGAGCATTCGCGCACAGCTGACCAAGGTGCGCGCGAGCGAGGCGGCCAAGGCTCGCGGCGAGCAACTGCTGACAGCGCTGCGTTCGGGCGAAACCCCGGCTGAGCAGGCCGCAGAGAGCTGGAAAGTGACCGAAGCGGCTACGCGTAACCAGGAAGGTCTGGAGCCCGCAGTACTGCAGGAGCTGTTCCGCATGCCTAAGCCAAGCGATTCCGGGAAGCCGAGCTTTGCCGGGATTGGTTTGAATAACGGCGATTACGTCATCGTTCGTTTGGATGGCGTCAACGAGCCGGAAGCAGAGCTGTCGGACGAAGAGAAGACGATGTACAACCGTTTCCTCGCTTCCCGTAGTGGCAAGCAGGATTTCGCTGCGTTCCGCAAGCAGCTGGAGGCTGAGGCGGATATCGAGCGTTTCTGATCGACATCCGTAAACAAAAAAGACCGCTTATATAGCGGTCTTTTTTTGTCTATTCGATCCTGCTAATTGGCAGGCAGCGATCAATTACCTATAGCGCGCCGACGACTTGCCGATACAAAAACGCCCGATGCAATGCATCGGGCGTTTTCATTAGCCTGATCGAAGCGCTCAGGCTGTCACTCTTCGTCCATGGCGCCCATGGCGGTGGTGTTGAAGCCGCCGTCGACGTACATGATCTCGCCGCTGACGCCCGAGGCCAGGTCGGAGCAGAGGAAGGCGCCGGCGTTGCCGACTTCCTCGATGGTCACATTGCGGCGCAGCGGGGTCTGCTTCTCGTTGGCGGCGAGCATCTTGCGGAAGCTCTTGATGCCCGAGGCGGCGAGGGTGCGGATCGGGCCGGCGGAAATCGCGTTGACCCGGGTGCCCTCAGGGCCGAGGCTGCCGGCCAGGTAGCGTACGCCGGCTTCAAGGCTGGCTTTGGCCATGCCCATGACGTTGTAGTTGGGCATGGTGCGCTCGGCGCCCAGGTAGGAGAGGGTGAGCAGGCTACCGTTGCGGCCCTTCATCATCTCGCGGCCGGCCTTGGCCAGGGCGACGAAGCTGTAGGCGCTGATGTCATGGGCGATGCGGAAGCCCTCGCGGGTGGTGACATCGGTGAAATCGCCATTGAGCTGATCGCCCGGCGCGAAACCGACCGAGTGAACGATGCAATCGAGGCCATCCCACTGCTTGCTCAGGGCTTCGAATACCGAGGCGATCTCCTCGTCGTTGGCCACGTCGCACGGGAAGCACAATTCGGGGTTGGAGCCCCAGCCGGCGGCGAATTCCTCGACCCGACCCTTGAGCTTTTCGTTCTGATAGGTGAAGGCCAGCTCTGCGCCCTCGCGGTGCATGGCTGCGGCTATGCCGGAGGCGATAGACAGTTTGCTGGCAACGCCAACGATCAGTACGCGCTTACCGCTTAGAAAACCCATATGTGTTCTTCCTCTTCCTGCTTTCAAGGATTATCAGCGGCGGCTGGCGCCATAAAGGCGGCTTCCAGCAGCTGCTGCGTATAAAGATGTTGCGGTGCGGCGAAGATTGCATCTGCCGGCCCCTGTTCGACCACTTGCCCCTCCTTGACCACGATCAGTTGGTGGCTAAGCGCCCGAACCACAGCCAGGTCATGGCTGATGAACAGGTAGGTCAGGTTGTACTTGGCCTGCAAGGTACGTAACAACTCCACTACTTGACGCTGCACTGTGCGATCGAGCGCGGAGGTCGGCTCGTCCAACAGAATCAGCGCCGGTTTCAAAACCAACGCGCGGGCAATGGCAATACGTTGGCGTTGCCCGCCGGAAAACTCATGGGGGTAGCGGTGCCGGGTTTCCGGATCCAGACCTACCTCCAACAATGCCTCGATGATCGCCTGCTCTTGCTCAGCTGCGGTACCCATCCGGTGAATTCGCAGCCCTTCGCCGACAATCATGCTCACCGTCATCCGCGGGCTCAGGCTACCGAACGGGTCCTGAAACACCACCTGCATTTGCCGGCGCAATGGCCGTACTTCATGTTGCGACAGCCCCTCCAGGGCCTGGCCCTGAAAGCGAATCGCGCCCCGGCTACCCAGCAAACGCAGGATGGCCAGGCCCAGGGTGGACTTTCCGGAACCGCTTTCGCCAACGATGCCCAGGGTTTGACCCCGGGGCAAACTGAAATCGATGCCATCCACCGCTTTTACATAGTCGACGGTGCGGCGCAGCAGGCCCTTTTTGATCGGGAACCATACGCGCAGATCGTCGACTTCCAGCAACGGCTCGCCTGCTGGCAGATCCACCGGCTTGCCACTGGGCTCGGCACCGAGCAGCTCCTGGGTATAGGAATGCTGCGGTGCGTGGAACAGTTGCTCGCAAGACGCTTGTTCGACGATCTGTCCGCGCTGCATGACACATACACGATGGGCAATTCGCCGAACCAGATTGAGGTCGTGGCTGATCAACAGCATCGACATGCCCATGCGCGCCTGCAAATCCTTGAGCAATTCGAGGATTTTCAGCTGCACGGTGACGTCCAGTGCGGTGGTTGGTTCGTCGGCGATCAGCAGCTCGGGTTCGTTGGCCAGAGCCATGGCGATCATCACGCGTTGGCGCTGCCCGCCGGACAGTTCATGAGGGTAGGCCTTGAGACGCTTGCGTGGTTCGGGGATACCGACCAGGTCGAGCAGCTCCAGGGTTCGCGTGGTAGCGGCTTTGCCGGTCAGGCCCTTGTGCAGGGCGAGCACTTCGTTGATCTGCTTTTCGATACAGTGCAGCGGGTTGAGCGAACTCATCGGCTCCTGGAAGACCATGGCGATGCGATTGCCACGGATCTTGCGCAGTTTGTTCTCGTCCAGCTTGAGCAGATCCTGCCCGTCGTAATGAATGCTGCCGCTGGGGTGTCTGGCCAACGGGTAGGGCAGCAGGCGCAGGATCGAATGGGCGGTAACCGATTTGCCGGAGCCACTTTCGCCGACCAGAGCCAGGGTTTCGCCGCGCTTGATGCTGAAGTTGACGTTCTCTACCACGCGCTGTTTCAGCTCGCCGCTGACGAACTCGACCGCCAGATCGCGCACATCGATAAGGATGTCCGAATCGCTCATATCATTTCCTCGGGTCGAAGGCATCGCGGGCCGCCTCGCCAATAAACACCAGCAGGCTGAGCATCAATGCCAATACGGCGAAGGCGCTGATGCCGAGCCAGGGAGCTTGCAGGTTGGATTTGCCCTGGGCCACCAGCTCGCCCAAAGAAGGTGCGCCAGGCGGCAGGCCGAAGCCGAGGAAATCCAGTGCGGTCAGGGTGCCGATGGCGCCCGTGAGAATGAAGGGCATAAAGGTCATGGTCGAGACCATGGCGTTGGGCAGGATATGACGGAACATGATGGCGCCGTTCTCCATGCCCAGGGCACGGGCGGCGCGCACGTATTCCAGGTTGCGCCCGCGGAGGAACTCGGCGCGCACCACGTCGACCAGGCTCATCCAGGAGAACAGCAACATGATTCCCAGTAGCCACCAGAAATTCGGCTGCACAAAACTGGCGAGAATGATCAGCAGATAGAGCACCGGCAAGCCCGACCAGATTTCCAGAAAGCGCTGCCCGACCAGATCGACCCAGCCGCCATAGAAGCCCTGCAAGGCGCCAGCGAACACGCCGATGATCGAGCTGCAGATGGTCAGGATCAAAGCGAACAGCACCGAAATACGGAAGCCGTAGATTACCCGCGCCAGTACATCGCGACCCTGATCGTCGGTGCCCAGCCAGTTCTCGCTGGAAGGCGGGGCCGGAGCGGGCACTTGCAGGTCGTAATTGATGCTGGAGTAGCCGAACGGAATCGGCGGCCAGATCATCCAGCCGTCTTTCTCGGCGATCAGCTCCTGGATATAGGGGCTTTTGTAGTTGGCCTGTAGTGGGAATTCGCCGCCGAACACCGTCTCCGGGTAGCGCTTGAATACCGGGAAGTACCATTCGCCGTCGTAGCGCACGGTCAGCGGTTTATCGTTGGCGATCAGTTCGGCGCCGAGGCTGAGGACAAACAACGCGAGAAACAGCCACAGCGACCACCAGCCGCGCTTGTGTGCCTTGAACCTGTCGAAACGTCGCTGGTTGAGCGGGGAGAGCGCCATATCAAGCCTCCCGACTTTCGAAGTCGATACGCGGATCGACCAGGGTGTAGGTGATGTCGCCGATCAATTTCACTACCAAACCGAGCAGGGTGAAGATGAACAGGGTGCCGAATACCAAGGGGTAGTCGCGGTTGATCGCCGCCTCGAAACTCATCAGGCCTAGGCCGTCGAGGGAGAAAATCACCTCGATCAGCAGGGAGCCGGTGAAGAAGATACCGATAAAGGCCGAGGGGAAACCGGCGATGATGATCAGCATGGCATTGCGGAACACATGGCCGTAGAGCACACGATTGTTGCTCAAGCCCTTGGCGCGCGCGGTGGTCACGTACTGTTTGTTGATCTCGTCGAGAAAGCTGTTCTTGGTCAGCAAGGTGAGGGTGGCGAAGTTGCCGATCACCAGGGCCGTGACTGGCAGTGCCAGGTGCCAGAAGTAATCGAGGATCTTGCCGCCCAGACTGAGCTCGTCGAAATTATTCGAGGTCAGTCCGCGCAACGGGAACCAATCCCAATAGCTGCCGCCGGCGAATAGCACGATCAGCAGGATAGCGAACAGAAACGCCGGGATCGCATAACCGACGATGATCGCCGAGCTGGTCCAGACATCGAAGGCGCTGCCGTGCCGGGTGGCCTTGGCGATACCCATGGGGATCGACACCAGATACATGATCAGGGTGCTCCATAAACCAAGGGAGATCGACACCGGCATCTTTTCGATGATCAGGTCGATGACCTTGGCATCGCGGAAGAAACTGTCGCCGAAATCGAGCTGGGCATAGCTTTTCAACATGATCCAGAAGCGTTCGGGCGCCGATTTATCGAAGCCGTACATCTTCTCGATTTCGGCGATCAGGTCGGGGTCCAGGCCCTGGGCGCCGCGATAGTTGGAGCCGGCTACCGCCACTTCGGAACCACCTCCGGCGATACGGCTGGTGGCACCCTCGAAGCCTTCCAGCTTGGCGATCATCTGTTCTACCGGGCCGCCGGGAGCGGCCTGGATGATGGCGAAGTTGATCAGCAGAATGCCGAATAGGGTGGGAATGATCAGCAATAGACGTCGAAATATGTACGCCAGCATCTTATTGCTCCGTGTTAGCCGGTAGCTCGGCTTCTGGAATTGCTGGCTCGCGGACCCACCATGTGTGCAGGCCGATATCGAACAGTGGGGTGGTTTTCGGGTGTTCGAGACGATCCCAATAGGCCACGCGCCAAGTCTTGATATGCCAGTTGGGGATCACGTAGTGGCCCCACAGCAGCACGCGGTCGAGGGCGCGAGTGTGGGCGATCAGGTTCTGCCGCGAGTCGGCGTTGATCAGGCCTTCGACCAGCAAGTCGATAGCCGGGTCTTTCAGGCCGATGAAGTTGCGGCTGCCGGGGTTATCGGCGCTGCTGGAGTGCCAATATTCGCGCTGCTCGTTGCCCGGTGAGTTGGATTGGCCAAAGCCGCTGACGATCATGTCGAAGTCCCGCGAGCGCAGGCGATTGATGT
>CAMPJN010000041.1 GCA_946886875.1 uncultured Pseudomonas sp. | reverse complement strand
CTGGCGGCCGGCATGGCCTGCGACGGGGTCAAACCGGTGGTGGCGATCTATTCGACCTTTCTCCAGCGCGCCTACGACCAGCTGATTCATGACGTCGCCGTACAGCACCTGGATGTGCTGTTCGCCATCGACCGCGCCGGCCTGGTCGGCGAAGACGGCCCGACCCACGCCGGCAGCTTCGACCTCTCCTACCTGCGCTGCATCCCCGGCATGCTGGTGATGACCCCCAGCGACGAGAACGAGCTGCGTCGCATGCTCACCACCGGCCACCTGTTCGACGGCCCGGCTGCGGTGCGTTACCCGCGCGGCAGCGGCCCGAACGCGCAGATCGAGGCGCAGCTGCAGCCATTGGAAATCGGCAAGGGGCTGGTGCGCCGCCAAGGCCGCCGCATCGCCCTGCTGGTATTCGGCGTGCAATTGCGTGAAGCGCTGCGGGTCGGTCAGACCCTGGATGCCACGGTGGTCGACATGCGTTTCGTCAAACCCCTCGACGAAGCCCTGATCCGCGAATTGGCGGCCGGGCACGACCTGCTGGTGACCATCGAGGAGAACAGCATCATGGGCGGTGCCGGCAGCGCCGTCAGCGAATTCCTCGCCCATGAACAGCTCCTCAAACCGATCCTCCACCTCGGCCTGCCGGACTATTACGTCGAACACGCCAAACCGGCACAGATGCTCGCCGAATGCGGCCTCGACGAAGCCGGCATCGAAGCGGCCGTGCGCCAGCGCCTTGCCAGCCTGAGCGCCGACGATGAGCCACAGGTCAGCCGTCAGAGCACATTGCTTTAGCCGCGACACCGGCTTAAGGTGCGCGACGTTTTATTTGTCCGAGGTCGCTAAAGCCGCAAGGCTTGGCGTGAAAAGGGAAGCAGGTGCGTGGCTGTTAGCCACAAGACCTGCGCTGCCCCCGCAACGGTAACCGACAGCGCACAAGCGCAGTCTTTCTCGAAGACCACTGGGTACGCCTGGGAAGGTGGGAAAGATCGTCGGCAGCCCGGAGACCTGCCTCGGCGCAATCTGATTGGTGTTGCGGAGGGCATCACCGTCAAGCGCTGGCTAACGCCTCCTTGCCCGGTGCTTGTCCCTGCCCTCCTCAAAAGTTTTTCTGTCTTTTGAGGATTTATCGATGAAGTTATCCCCTCTTGCCCTGGCTGTGGCTCTGGTCCCCCTTGCCGCACAGGCCCAGCCCCTAGAGCCCTACCAAGCCCAACCTCTGGTCATCAGCCGCGGCACACCGTTACAAACCCCGGCACCGGCCAGCGTTGCGGTAATCGACCGTCAACAGATCGAAGCCAGCGCAGCCAGCAGCCTGGTGGACGTACTGCGCACCCAGGCAGGCCTGCAGATCCACGACACCTTGGGCGATGGCAACCGCGTGGCCCTGAGTCTGCGTGGTTTCGGCGCCAATGCGGCGAACAATACCCTGGTGCTGGTGGACGGTCGCCGCCTGAACAACCCCAGCCAGGAAGCGGCCGATCTCAACAGCGTGCCCTTGAGCAATATCGAACGTATCGAAATCATCCGCGGCTCTGGCAGCGTGCTTTATGGCGATCAGGCGGTCGGTGGGGTGGTCAATATCATCACCCGTCGCCCCAGCGAGAACGAGGGCTACCTCGAAGCCAGCAGCGGCAGTCACGATCTGGAAGCCTATCGCGGACACCTCTATCAAAATCTGGGTGGCGGATTCAGCCTCTATGGCAGCGGCGAAGCCCGTCACTCGGACGGTTATCGCGACAACAACAATGCCAGTTACAGCAATTTGTTCAGCCGTCTGCGCTACGACCACCAAGGGGGCTGGCTGCTGTACGAATACCAGACCATCGATGATGAGCTGCGCCTGCCCGGCGCACTCAGCGAGGCGCAACGCCGCGCCGACCGAAAAGCGACCGTAAAGCCACTGGACTTCAGCGATAGCAAAACCGAAGTCAACCGTTTCGCCGTCCAGCAAAGCCTGAGCGAGCATTGGACGGCGAACTTCGACTACAGCTATCGCGACAGCGATTCGGTCGCCTACCTGTCCCAGCCCCTGACTCAGGATACCCGCGTCGAAACGTTCAGCCCGCGCCTGACCGCCCATTGGGACACGGCCCTCGGCCGCAGCGAGTGGCTGGTCGGCCACGACCATATAACCAGCGACTACGAGCGGATTTCCGGCTTCGGCGCCATCCTGTTTCGGCAAACTCAACGCGATTGGTACAGCCAACTGAGCCAGCCTCTCGGTCATGGCCTCAACCTGACTCTGGGTTATCGCACCAGCGAAGCGGAAGACCGCAACCACAGCACCGGCCTCAGCCACACCGACCGTGAAGACAGCACCAGCCTGGGCCTCAGCTGGCAGGCCAATGAGCGGACACGCCTGTTTATCAAACGCGAAGACGTGCTGCGCTTCGCCAACGTCGATGACAATGGCTACACCATCCCCGGAACCGATTTCCTCAAGCCACAGACCGGCCTGTCCTGGGAAACCGGTATCGAATGGCAGGATGCGATTCAGCGCTATCAACTCAGCATCTACCGGCTCGACCTGCAGGACGAAATCGCTTTCGACAGCACCGCCCCAGGACCAGACGTCGCGTTCGGCTTCCCCGGCGCCAACGTCAATCTCGACGACACCCGCCGCGACGGACTGCTGCTTGAAGCTCAACGCGAACTCACGGAGCGGCTGACGCTCAGCGGGCAGTACAGCTTCACCGATGCCGAGTACCGATCCGGCAGCTTCAAGGGCAACGACGTGCCCTGGGTCGCCCGGCACACCGCAGGCATAAGCCTCGGCTACCAACTGCTCGACGGCCTGACCACCGTCCTGGAAGCTGACTACACCGGCCCCCGCTATGTGGCCAGCGACGACGCCCATGCCTTGCCGCGCGAGGGTGGCTATACCCTGTTCAACCTCGGCCTGAACTATGACTATCAACAGCTCAACGCCAAACTGCGGATCAACAACCTGACCGGCAAGCGCTATGACAGCTACGCCTCCTACTCAAGCTTCCTACCCGGCAATAAGGGACTCTATGCGGCGCCCGAGGAAGTGGTGCAGTTGAGCGTTGGTTATCGCTTCTAACGCCATCAATAACCCGATGCCAAAGCGTAACTCGTAGCCCGGATGCAATCCGGGCCCTGGGTATCGCTGCGCTCAACCCAGGCTACGTGCCGAGTGCCGCCTACCGCTTCTAAACGATTCCGATAACCCGGTGCCAAAACGTAACTCGTAGCCCGGATTTCATCCGGGCTACTCTACGACTCATCGACGTAGTCTGGGCCAGACCACGCTGGCTGAGGCTGCGAAACCTTACGGAGAGCTGGCATCACTGCGCCTCGGCCAACTGCTCACACAGCCGCTCGGTAGCCGCGAGCATCTGGAAGCTTGGCCGCTCCAAGCCAGTGTCCGGCACCTGCCAGAGTTGGTCGCGCACCACCGCCGTCAGGCGCGGCCAGATGCGCCAGGCATCCAGTTGCGCGGCACTATTGGCGAGAATCACCTCGGGGTCGCGCTGCAGTACCGCCTCCACGCTGACCTGCGGGGCGGGCAATGTGAGATCAGCGAAGACATTCTCGCCGCCGCACACGCGCAACGCGTCGCTGATGATCTGCCGACCGCCGATGGTGTACAGCGGCACATCCCATATCTGGTAGAACACCCGCACTGGTCGCTCGCGTCGATAACGCGCTCCCAGCTCGGCCAGGCGTGCGTTGAAATCCTGGCGCAGCCGCTGGCCCTGCTCGGCGCGGCCGAGGCGTGCGCCTATTTCGCCGAACTGCTCGGCCAGATGGGCCAGGTTGCGCGGTTCGGTGATCAACAGCGGAATACCGAAACCCTGCAATTGCTCGCGCTGGGCGCGGCTGATGCTGTCCGGCCAGAGCAGCACCAGGTCGGGCTGCAGTTTGAGCAGGCCCTCCATTTCCAGCTGGCCATAGCGGCCAACCGAGGGCAGATGGGCCAGGGCCGACGGTCGCTCACCGCCGTCCAACACCCCGACCAATAGCTCGGCGGCGCCCAGCTCGACAACGATTTCACTCAGAGAAGGCGCCAGGCTGACCACCCGCTCGACCGCCAATGCCGGCCAAGCCAGCAATCCGAGCAGGCAGACAAGCAGGCGCATCAGCCGAGTTGGCGAGGAATGCGGTAGAGGTACAACAGCACCACGCTGGACAACGCCAGCAGTACCAGGGGAATGGCTTCCAGGCCGGCGAATACCGCAATGGCGGCAATCCAGGCGGGCAAGCCGGCGCCGAGAAAGGCCAGGCGGCGGCAGCGTGCCAATTCCAGCCAGGCGGCCGGCTCTTCGTCGCTATCCAGGGCTTTTTCGGTGGCCACCAGGGCGCGTTTGTAAGCGCTGAACAGCGGCAGGCTGACGAACATCGAGGCCAGGCCGGCGACAAACAAAGGCATGGTCAACACCCCGATTTGCTGACCGCTGCCGAACAACAGATTGAGCAGCAACAGCGGCGCCAAGGTGTACGCCAACTGCCGCCACCAGGCCAGCGCCAGTTGCCGGCGTACTTCGCTGCGGGTCACAGGCTGCCCTCGACCTCGCCCTGGTGCAGGCTGCCGAGCATATGGCCGAGCTTGCCGGCCTTGGTTGCGAGGTATTTCTTGTTGTGCGGGTTGTGATCGATCTGCAGCGGCACACGGGCGGCGACATTGATGCCCATATCGCCCAATGCCTTAACTTTGCGCGGGTTGTTGGTCATCAGCTTGAGCGCTTTGATGCCCAGGTGTTCGAGCATAGGCAGGCAGATCGCATAGTCGCGCTGATCGGCGCCGAAGCCCAGGCGCTCGTTGGCCTCCACGGTATCGGCGCCGCCATCCTGCAATTCATAGGCGCGGATCTTGTTGAGCAGACCGATGCCGCGGCCTTCCTGACGCAAATACAGCAGCACGCCGCGGCCTTCGCTGGCAATCGCGCGCAACGCGGCCTCAAGCTGGAAACCGCAGTCGCAGCGCAGGCTGAACAAGGCATCGCCGGTCAGACATTCGGAATGCAAACGCCCCAGCACGGGCTCGCCAGCGGCCACATCGCCATAGGTCAGGGCAACGTGCTCTTTACCCGAGGCCGTTTCGAGAAAGCCATGCATGGTGAACACGCCAAAAGGCGTAGGCAGCTGGGAGGCGGCGACGAACACGACAGGCACCGGATGCTCCTAATAAAAAGGCGGAAATCGCGAGGACGGCATTGTAACAGCAGGCCCCACTGGCGGGTCAGCCTGAATTACCGATGATAAGGATCGGAAAGCTGCAAGGGCCTCGGCTTACGGCTTATAACTTGCCGCAGCTTCTAGTGCTTCGATTCCAGCACCAGCAAATCCTGCTCGACGCGCATACCGACCCGGCTGAGAAAGCTCATCCCGAGCAGCGCTTCGGTCGGCGAGCCGCCCTCCAGCACCACCGCCTCGACGCCCAACACTTCCAGGGCACCCAGCTTGACGCTGTTGAGGTTGACCCGCCAACCACGCACCGTGCCGCTGGCGGTACTGACCTGCAGGGGCTTGCCGACTACCCGGTAATCGATGCCCAGACGCCGAGCATGGCCGTCATTGAGGGCGATGGAGGTGGCGCCGGTATCGACCAGAAACTGCATCGGGTGGCCATCTACTGAGCCTGCGACCCAATAGTGACCGCCGATACCTTTGGCGATGCTCAGCTGTGTTTTAGCCGCCTCGGCAAAGCCGTCGCTGTACTCGCGGCTGAGACCATAGCGGCGCTCGACGCCATCCACACGCAACACCGCGCCCTGGTTGTCCGCGCTGACCACCACTACGCCGCCCGGCCCGGTTTGCCCGACCTTCACCAGCTTGCGCTGGCCGTCGACATTGAGCACCGCAGCGCCGGGGAACAGGCCGACGACCAGAACCTGGGAAGCGGCATAAAGCGCGCCGGGGGCCGCGAGAAACGCGCCGAGGCAGATTACTTTCAACCAGTGAGTCAAACGTCCATTCCTCAATCGAAGGGATAGGGTTGCTGCCAGCGCTCGAATAACGGACGCAAACTGCCCTGTTTTACCAATGCTTCCATGCGCCTATCGTACAACTGCGCCAACTCGCGACCGCGGGGGCTGTCGGTGAATCCTAGATAAACCGGCAAATTTGTCAGGTCGGTAATCCGATAACGCGATTTGTCGTCGGCCTCGTCGAGCAAGTCTTCGACCTCGGTACGCGCATCGATATAAAAGTCCGCCCGCCCATAGTTGAGCATCTCGAGCGCTGAATTGCGCCGCAGCACTTCCCAATAATTTTTCAAATTCGGTAAATAGCGCTGATATTCGTAACCGCGCATCCACACCAGACGATACTGGCCCAGGGTCGCCAAACTAGGGACGGGCTGGGTGGTCAAGCTCAGAGCGCTGATCCGGTCGGCGTCGTAATGCCACTGCGGATAATGCACGCCCTCGTCCACTTCGTCGCGGTAGGAACCCACCCAGGCGTCGGCTTCGCCGCGCTGCACCAGGCCGATGGAGCGGGTGTAAGGCACGCTCTGGATAACCACCTCGATTCCGGCCGGCTCGAATACCTGACGCATGATGTCCCAGCCCAGGCCTTTACCATCGGCTTCGGTGTGTCCTTCCCAGACTTCGCTGGCCAAGCGGATTTGTTGCGCCACAGGCTGCTGCGCCTGCGCATGGAGCGCGCCGAGCATGCCCAGTAGCGCCGCTAACAGCCATCCACCCATAGTCACCTCTGCGCATCTAGAAACCCAGTGCGGCTGCAACTCCATTGAGCCAACACCAGATCACGCCCTGCATGGCCAACCAGGCGAAGACGCCGGCCAGCACATCGTCGAGCATGATGCCGAAACCGCCGTGCACGTGGCGGTCAATCCAGCTGATCGGCCATGGTTTGATGATGTCGAACAGGCGGAACATTAAAAAGCCTAGCAGCAACCAGCCCCAGCCGTCTGGCACCAGCCACAGGGTGATCCACATACCGACCATTTCGTCCCAGACGATGCCTTCATGGTCGTGTACCCGCAGGTCGTCGGCGACCTTGCCGCACAGCCAGACGCCGAACAGCATGGTGATCCCCAGCGCCAACCAATAGCCCCAGTCCGGCAACATCTGCCACAGCGGGATAAATGGCAGGGCGACCAGCGAGCCCCAAGTACCGGGGGCTTTCGGCAGCGTGCCGGAGCCGAAGCCGAATGCCACGAAATGCCAGGGGTTGCGCCATACGGATGGCGGTACGAATTCCGCCGGAACTTGATTGGGGTGATCAGTCACTTGGGTTTCCAAAATGTTGGTAGCCGCCACGGGGTTGCTGAATATCGACACCCGCACCATCCAGCAATTGCACGCCGCTGCCGGTTTCTACACGGCCGATCACGCAAACCGTCCAGCCGGCCTGCTGCAGATCGGCCAGCTTCGCCGTTGGCAGGGTAAAGGCCAAGCGGTAATCGTCGCCACCACTTAAGGCATAGCGCTCGGCCGCGGTCTGTCCGACAGCGGCCAGCAACGCGGTGGATAGTGGCAGCCGCGCCTGCTCGATGCGCAACGCGCACCCGGAAGCGCGGGCGATATGGCCGCAGTCGGCGAGCAGGCCGTCGGAAATATCCAGTGCCGCCGTGGCTTTGCCGCGCAACGCCTGGCCCAAATCGAGCTGCGGCTGCGGCGTCCAATAGCGCGCCAGCAAGGGCTCGGCGAGCGCAGCCGGCAGTTGCCGCTGCCCCAGCACCAGCGGCAAGGCGCCCGCCGCGTCGCCCAGTTCGCCGCCGACACAGAGCAGATCGCCGACCTGCGCGCCTGATCGGGTCAGGGCCTGGCCCCGCGGCACCCGACCGAACACCGTCAGCGTCAGGCTCAGCGGCCCGCGGGTGGTATCGCCGCCGATCAAGCGCAGGGCGCATTGTTGCGCCATGCGATCGAGGCCGGCAGCAAAGGCTTGCAACCAGTCGGGTTCGGCACTGGGCAGGGTCAGGGCAAGAGTGAAGCCGATGGGCGTCGCGCCCATGGCAGCCAGATCGCTGGCGGAAACCGCCAAAGCGCGCTGAGCGAGTAGAAAAGCATCGGCGTCGATAGGGAAATGCACGCCTTCCACCAGAGTGTCGGTGGAAACCGCCAATTGCTCGCCCGCCGGCAGATCGAGCAAAGCGCAGTCGTCGCCAATGCCCAATGCCACCCCTTCGCCGGCCTGCGCACAGGACGCAGCGGCGAAGTAGTTACGGATCAGCTCGAACTCATCCACAACAGAAAGCACCAAAAAGGTTAACAGGGCGTTTAAAAGCGTAGCGAGCGAAGGCTAGGCAAGGCGAAATCAGCCGAGGAAGCGGAGTGTACGAGCTGTACATGAGCATTACTCGCTTCACTCGCCCATACGGGCCGCACTGAAGTGCGTTAGCAGCAAGCTGCTTTCCGAGGCTGATTTCAACGCCGCATAGCCGAGCGCAGTAGCTTTTCAACGGCCTGTCAGCGCTTGTTGGCGCGAACTTCATCGGCGCGCAACTGCGGCGCCAGCTTGTCCAGCACGCCATTGACGAACTTGTGCCCGTCGGTGGCGCCGAACACCTTGGCCAGCTCGATGCCTTCGTTGATCACCACGCGGTAGGGCACGTCGATACGATTTTTCAGCTCGTAGGTCGACAGGCGCAGAATCGCCAGTTCGACCGGGTCGATCTCGGCGATCGGACGATCGAGCAGCGGTTCGAAGGCGCCATCGATTTCGGTTTTCTGCCGCGGCACGCCGTGCAGAATCTCGTGGAAGTAGGCGCCGTCGACCGTGCTGAAATCGTTATCGACGCGAAACTGCGCTTCGATCTCGTTCAACTGCTGCCCGGCCATATGCCAGGAGTACAGCGCCTGCATGGCCAGCGTACGCGCCTGGCGCCGCCCCAGGGTTTTCGCGCTGGGGGCTTTCGGGCCGCGCGGCGCCTGTGGCTTACCGTCGTTCTGGCTCACTTGGCCTCCAACTGCGCCAGCAGGCTGACCATTTCCAGGGCGGACAGTGCGGCTTCCGCGCCCTTGTTGCCGGCCTTGGTGCCGGAACGTTCGATGGCTTGTTCGATCGAGTCCACGGTCAGCACGCCAAAGGCTACCGGCACGCCGAATTCCATGGAGACCTGGGCCAGGCCCTTGGTGCATTCGCCAGCGACGTATTCGAAGTGCGGGGTGCCACCGCGAATGACCGCGCCGAGGGCGATGATTGCGCTGAACTCGCTACGCTGGGCGACTTTCTGCGCCACCAGCGGGATTTCGAAGGCACCCGGCGCGCGGATGATGGTGATGTCGCTTTCGCTCACGCCATGGCGTACCAGGGCATCGACGGCGCCGCTTACCAGGCTTTCGACGACGAAGCTGTTAAAGCGGCCAACAACCAGGGCGAAGCGGCCCTTGGGAGCGATAAAAGTACCTTCGATGGTCTTCAGGGTCATAGCGTGTTCTCACAGTGTTTAAAGAGCCAGGGCGCACAGCGGCGCGCCCTGAAAATAAAATCGTCCCGCAATGCTTGCGGCCTCGGTGAATCAGCAGCCCTCATCCGGCGCTGCGCGCCAAAGGATGCGGCCTACGGCCGGGTTTATTCGGAGGGCAGGTATTCTACAACCTCCAGGTCGAAACCGGATATCGCGTTGAACTTCATCGGCGAACTCATCAGGCGCATCTTGCGCACGCCGAGGTCGCGGAGGATCTGCGAGCCGGCACCGACGGTGCTGTAGGTGGTCGGGTTGACCACCTTCGACTCGTGGCCCAGTTGCCGCTCCAGGTGCGCGAGCAGGTCGGGACCGGTCAACGGATTGCCGAGCAGCAGCACCACGCCACTGCCGTCCGCAGCCACCTGCTTCATCGCCGCACGCAGACTCCAACGGCCCGGCTGGTTGACCATAAACAGGTCGCGCAGCGGGTCCATGTTATGCACCCGCACCAGGGTCGGCTGTTCGGCGCAGATGGTGCCCAGGGTCAGGGCCATGTGCACGTCGTTTTCCACCGAGTCGCGGTAGGTCACCAGGTTGAACTGGCCCAGCTCACTGTCGAGCACCTGTTCGCTGACGCGCTCGACCGTGCGTTCGTGGATCAAGCGGTAGTGGATCAGGTCGGCGATGGTGCCGATCTTGATGTCATGGGCCTTGGCGAACTCTTCCAGCTCGGGGCGACGGGCCATGGTGCCGTCGTCGTTCATGATTTCGCAGATCACCCCGCTCGGCTCGAAGCCTCCCATGCGCGCAAGGTCGCAGGCCGCTTCGGTGTGGCCGGCACGGGCCAGCACGCCGCCCGGCTGGGCCATCAGCGGGAAGATATGGCCGGGACTGACGATATCCTCGGCCTTGGCGCTTTTTGAAGCGGCGGCCTGCACGGTGCGCGCGCGGTCGGCGGCGGAAATGCCGGTGGTCACGCCTTCGGCGGCCTCGATGGAAACGGTGAACTTGGTGCCGAAGCCGGAACCGTTACGCGGCGCCATCAGCGGCAGCTTGAGGGTTTCGCAGCGCTCGCGGGTCATCGGCATACAGATCAGGCCACGGGCGAAGCGCGCCATGAAGTTGATGTGTTCGGCCTTGACGCACTCGGAGGCGATGATCAGATCGCCTTCGTTTTCGCGGTCTTCGTCATCCATCAGGATGACCATCTTGCCCTGGCGGATGTCTTCGATCAGTTCTTCGATACTGTTGAGAGCCATGTGGCGAATTCCTTACTTCTTCAGGTAGCCGTGTTCGGCCAGAAAACTTTCGGTCATGCCCGCGGCGCTGGGCTCGGCGGCCTTGTCACCGAGCAGCAGACGCTCCAGGTAACGCGCCAGCAGATCCACCTCAAGGTTGACCTGGCTGCCCGGACGGTAGTCGACCATGATGGTTTCGGCCAGGGTGTGCGGCACTATGGTCAGCTCGAATTCGGCGCCATTCACCGCATTGACGGTGAGGCTGGTGCCATCGACGGTGATCGAACCCTTGTGCGCGATATATTTCGCCAGCTCGCGCGGCGCGCGGATCTTGAATTGCACGGCGCGGGCATTGTCGGCGCGGCTGATAACTTCGCCGACGCCATCGACGTGGCCACTGACCAGATGGCCGCCGAGGCGGCTGGTCGGGGTCAGGGCCTTTTCCAGGTTGACCTTGCTGCCGGCCTTCAAGCTGATAAAGGCGGTATGCGCCAGGGTTTCGCGGCTGACGTCGGCCCAGAAGCCATCGCCCGGCAACTCCACCGCGGTCAGGCACACGCCGTTGACCGCGATGCTGTCGCCCAGTTTGACGTCGCCCAGGTCGAGCTTGCCGGTTTCCACGTACACCCGCACATCGCCGCCCTTGGGGCTCAGCGCACGGATGCTACCAATCGCTTCGATAATTCCGGTAAACATCAGACCTCCCCTGATCGCGACTTACCGCCCGGGCACCTGCGCCCGCCAACGGAAAGAAAAGCATAAGACATCGGTACGCACTCCTGTTTGCAAACAAACAGGGCTTTCGGATCGATAGGGATTGCTCGGGCACGGACAAACCGCGCCACTGGCGGGCTGTTGAAACTAGCCGCGTTGCCGATGCGTCGTTAAAAACAGCCTCGGCTACCTCGCTTGCGTTTTTCAACGGCCTGCTAGAGGGAATCCCGCTCTCTCTTTATCCGGACTCTAACCGTCGGCCCCGGAATCACACCGAGTCTGCTGACCTTGTCGCAGCCCGAAGACTGCAGCAAGCGCTCGCGGGCTAGACGCTTTGCGCATCATTACCGCCGGTGGGGAATCACACCCCGCCCTGAGAACGTTACGGCCACATGTCGCGGCCGAGTGGCGTTTTACCATAACTGCCAATTATCTGCATGTCCGTATGACGGTCAGCGCAGGCTCGGCATTGCCGCCCCCCTCATTCGGCAGGCACCGCGGTAATGCGCCAATCGTCGCCCACCGCGCGCATATCGATGATTTTCAGCGACGGCGCCTCGGCCATCCGCGCCAGGGGCAAATCGAGCAGCGGCCGCGCGCTGGAGCCAAGCAGCTTGGGCGCGACGAACAGCTGGTATTCATCGATCAAGCCCAAGCGAGCGAAGGCGCCGGCCAGGCGCGGTCCGGCTTCGAGCAAGACTTCATTGGCGCCGCGCGCGGCGAGTTCGGCGAGCAGCTTGCGCAAATCGACATGGCCATTGCTGCCCGGCACGGCCAGCAACTCATGGCCATCACTCAGGTAGCGGTCGCGCGCCACCGCTGCCGCGCAGGTCGCCACCATCGCGGCGCCGGCTTGAAAGAACGGGGAACTCAGCGGCACGCGCAAACGCCCGTCGACCAACACCCGCAACGGCGGGCGGGTAATCGCCAGCGCCGTGAGTTCGGCGCCCAGGCCCAGCTCTTCGGCACGCACGGTCAGCCGGGCGTTATCGGCCAGCACCGTATCGGCCCCAGTCAGCACCACGCTGGCGCTGGCGCGCAGGCGCTGCACCGCGGCACGTGCGGCGGGCCCGGTGATCCACTGGCTCTCGCCACTGGCCATGGCCGTGCGGCCATCCAGGCTCATCGCCAGTTTGGCCCGTACGAACGGCAGGCCCTGCTCCATGCGCTTGATAAAGCCTGCGTTCAACGCCCGCGCCTCGGCCTCCAGCACACCGCTCTGCACGGCGATGCCAGCATGCATCAGGCGCAACAGGCCCTGGCCGGAGACTTCGGGATTGGGGTCCTGCATGGCCACCACCACCCGCGCGACACCCGCGGCTATCAGCGCGTCGGCGCAAGGCGGGGTACGACCATGATGGCTGCAGGGTTCGAGGGTGACATAGGCGGTGGCGCCCTTCGCCTTGCTCGATGCCTGGCGCAGCGCATAGACCTCGGCGTGCGGCTCGCCGGCGCGGGCATGCCAACCTTCGCCGACGATGCGCCCATCGTTGACGATGACGCAGCCGACACGTGGGTTCGGATGGGTGGAGTACAGGCCTTTGCGGGCCAGCTCCAGAGCGCGGGCCATAAAGGCGTGATCGGAGTTCATGCTCAGCCTTTGCCGGGTTCGCGGGACAAGCGCTCGATTTCCTCGCGGAACTCGTTGAGATCCTGAAAGCGTTTGTACACCGAGGCGAAGCGGATATAGGCGACTTCATCGAGCTTCTGCAGCTCGCCCATCACCAGTTCGCCGAGCACCAGCGACTTGATTTCGCGCTCGCCGGTGGCGCGCAGCTTGTGCTTGATATGGGCGATGGCCGCTTCCAGGCGCTCGATGCTCACCGGGCGCTTTTCCAGCGCACGCTGCATGCCGGCGCGCAATTTGTCTTCATCGAAGGGCTGGCGGCTGCCGTCCTGCTTGATCAGGCGCGGCATCACCAGCTCGGCGGTTTCGAAGGTGGTGAAGCGCTCTTCGCAGGCCACGCATTCGCGCCGACGACGCACTTGCTCGCCCTCGGCCACCAGCCGCGAGTCGATAACCTTGGTGTCGTTAGCACCGCAGAAGGGACAGTGCATAAATAAGCTTGCCTTAGGGTCCGTTGACGTTTCGCAGCGAGTCGGGTTGCTGCGCCACCCGAAGGGACGGCGCTGCGACAAAACGTCGACAGCCCCAGATCGGAAGGCGCCATGGTAGCGCATCCCGCAGGCAAGACAAGCAATGCCCTTTGCGGTATACAGACCCGCGCCCTTGCAGCCAGGTTGATGAACTTTATGAACACCAAAATCCCGTTTCGACCGCTAATCCTGCTCAGTCTGCTGGGCCTTGCCGCGGGCTGCGCCAGTGATGCACCGCCAACCCCGGTCCAACCCGCAGTGACTCAAGCGCCGACCCAGGCCGACCCGCTGCCGGCCCACCAGCGCGAGCTGAGCGGCAACCTGCTCGGTGTACCTGATGCCACGGATGTCGAACTGGCGCTGCTGGCCGTCGACGAACAAGGCCGCCCGCAAACCTTGCTCGGTAATATCCAACTGCGCGGCACCGCCGCCAGCTTGCCGTTCCGCCTGCCGTTCAACCCCGAGTCCTTCGCCAAACACCCACGCGTCGAGCTGCATGGTCGGGTTCACCGGGCCGGGCGCTTGATCCTGCGCCTGCCACCGCAGTCGATTCGCCAGGCCGAGAGCCAAGCCCTCGGCGATTTGCGCCTGGAACCGGCCCCATGATCGCCCCCGTCGCGCTGCAGCAAGCGCTCGGCGAACTACTCGGCGATGCGCAATTGAGCGCGACCGCCCTGCCCGGTACCGAGCTCAAACTGTGGCTGATCGACGCGGAGAATATGCAGCGCGCCTTCAGCCCCGAAGAAACCCGGCGGATTCTCGAAGAGCCGCCCTATTGGTGCTTCTGCTGGGCCAGTGGCCTGGTTCTGGCGCGCTGGCTGGCCGAACGGCCGCAATGGGTACGCGGCAAGCGCGTACTGGATTTCGGCGCGGGGTCTGGCGTGGCCGCCATCGCCGCGGCCAAGGCCGGCGCGCTGGAGGTGGTCGCCTGCGATCTCGACCCGCTGGCGCTTCTGGCCTGCCAGGCCAATGCCGAGTTGAATGACGTCGAACTGAGCTACTCGGCGGATTTCTTTGCCGAAGCCGACCGCTTCGACCTGATCATAGTCGCCGACGTGCTTTACGACCGCGCCAACCTGCCCTTGCTCGATCAATTCCTCAGTCGCGGTCGCCAGGCACTGGTGGCCGACTCACGGGTGCGCGATTTTCAGCATCCGCTGTATCGACGCCTGGGTATCCTGGAGGCCTGCACCTGGCCGGATCTGGCCGAACCTGCGGAGTTTCGCCATGTCAGCCTGTATCACGCCGAGCGCAGCTGAAGCCTGCCGAGCGGAACCGATATGAACGACAAGAGCCTGCGCCTGTTTTTCGCCATTCCCTGCCCGGTCGCGCAGGCCGAGGCAATCTGCGATTGGCGCGACAGCCAGCAGTTGCCCGGACGCCCAGTGCCACAAGCCAACCTGCACCTGACTCTGGCCTTTCTCGGCGCGCAGCCGCCGGAATCGCTGGAACCCCTGCAGCGGCTGGGCGGCGCGCTGCGTTGCGCACCGTTCGAGCTGCGCCTGGAGTGCCTCGACAGCATCGGCCACGGCTTTATCTGCCTGCGCCCGCAGCACACACCCGTGGCACTCGAGCAACTGTCGACCCGACTCAGGCAAGCCCTGCTAGAACAAGGTCTGATGCCGCCGGACAGCCGTCCGTTCCTGCCCCACCTGACGCTGTTGCGCCAATCGCCCGTGTCGGTATGCGCAGTGGCGCCAACTTTTGCCTGGCCAGTGGAGCGCTTCGGCCTTTTTGTATCGGAAAGCGGCCCGGATGGCGTGCACTACAGAGAATTGGCCAGTTGGCCATTGACCGAATAGGCACAGCTCCTTGCTTCCCCTGTCCGGCGCCCGCAATTAACATGCTCAGCCTGTGCTTCCTGCCGCCTCTTTGAATCGAGAAACCCGATGAGCGATTTGCCCTATATCTTCGACGTATCCGGTGCCGCCAGCTTCGAACAACTGGTTATCGAGAACTCCTTTCACAAGCCGGTGCTGGTGGATTTCTGGGCCGAATGGTGCGCGCCCTGCAAGGCGCTGATGCCGCTGCTGGCGCAGATCACCGAGGGATATCAGGGCGAATTGCTGCTGGCCAAGGTCAATTGCGATATCGAGCAGGACATAGTCGCGCGCTTCGGCATTCGCAGCCTGCCGACCGTGGTGCTGTTCAAGAACGGCCAGCCGGTCGACGGTTTTACCGGCGCCCAGCCGGAATCGGCGATCCGCGAACTGCTCAAGCCCCATGTCGCCGAGCCGGCACCAGTCGCGGCCGACCCCATGGAAGCGGCCCAGGCACTGTTCGCCGAAGGCCGCATAGCCGATGCCGAAGCCATGCTGAAAGTGCTGCTGACAGAAAATAACCAACATGCCGCGGCGCTGATCCTTTACGCCCGATGCCTGGCCGAACGCGGCGAACTGGGCGAAGCCGAGGCCGCGCTCAATGCGGTGAGCGGCGATGAACACAAACAGGCCCTGGCCGGCGCCCGCGCGCAACTGACCTTCCTGCGCCAGGCCGAGGACCTGCCAGAGGTCGCCGACCTGAAAACCCGTCTGGCGCAGAACGCCGAGGACGACGAAGCCAGCTATCAACTGGCGATCCAGCAGCTGGCCCGCCAGCACTACGAACCGGCACTCGAAGCCCTGCTCAAGCTGTTTATCCGCAACCGCAACTACGCCGACGGCCTGCCGCACAAAACCCTGCTGCAAGTCTTCGACCTGCTCGGCACCGAACACCCGCTGGTCACCGCCTACCGCCGCAAGCTGTATCAGGCGCTCTACTGATCACAGTACAGAGGGCCTAAACGTAGGGCGGGTGCAACCCGCCGCTTTTGTCGTCTTGCGCAGTCGTGGCGGGGTTCACCCGCCCGGATACAAGCGAATCAACCGTAGGTTGGGCTGAGC